>NZ_JBVMAE010000043.1:0-20335 GCF_055597485.1 Crenobacter sp. CS_VA4 | reverse complement strand
TGCGGAACGATGTTTGCGTTCGCCAAATCGAGAAGCTGCCGTTCAGCGCGGCCCGACCCTGAACGACTGGTATCAAACGACTGGTATCAAAGGCATTGCAGACCTAAACGGCTTGGCATTTGAACGTCGGCAAAGGCCGAGAAGCCGCTGCTGGAGCTAAGTGCTCCCATAGCTTTTGAACCGATCGTCCAAGGGCGAAGTGTGCTCGCATTTTGGGAGCTAGGGCTTGTGGGTGTCTGAAAGCCCAAGGCGATTCAATGAACGGCTTGGTTGAGCTTAAGGCATCATGCCTTTTCGGGGGCTGTCACGCTCAGGAAGCATAAGTTGGCCGCCAGGTGGAAGCATAAGATGGCCACCTGCCCAAATTGGACTGTCCCGGACGCGGTGGGCCGTCCAGCTTGCGACTTGACGGAAGCGGGGCCGGTCATGCTGTGGGCTTACCTGAAGAGATGTACCGGTCGACCTTCGAGCGATTTGCGCAGCAGAGCCGGTAGAAGCAAAAACCCCCTCCCTATGGTGGGGCGGGGGCAGTGAAATGCGCCGAGGGACCAGTTCGGTTATTGCAGCTGGACCATCCGGGGTCGAGTCAGCGACTCCGGGTTCAGCACGGCGTTGAGCTGGTCGCGGCTCATCAGTCCGCGGGACAGGACGATGTCGAACACGCTGCCGCCGGTGGCGTGGGCTTCGGCGGCCACCTCGGTGGCGGCGGCATAGCCGATGAACGGGTTGAGCGCGGTGACGAGGCCGATCGAGTTTTCCACCGACTTGCGCAGGTGCTCGCGGTTGGCGGTAATGCCTTTCACGCAGTGCTCGGTCAGCGTGTGGCAGGCGTTCGCCAGGTGGTTGATGCTGCGGAACAGGCTGTAGGCGATCACCGGCTCGAAGGCGTTGAGCTGCAGCTGGCCGGCCTCGGCCGCCATCGTCACGGTCATGTCGTTGCCGATCACCTCGTAGGCGACCTGGGTCACCACTTCCGGGATCACCGGGTTCACCTTGCCCGGCATGATCGACGAGCCGGCCTGGCGGGCCGGCAGGTTGATCTCGCCGAAGCCGGCGCGCGGGCCGCTGGACAGGAGGCGCAGGTCGTTGCAGCTCTTGGACAGCTTGACCGCGACGCGCTTGAGCACGCCGGACAGCTGCACGAAGGCGCCGCAGTCCTGGGTGGCCTCGATCAGGTTCGGCGCGGTCACTAGAGGCAGGCCGGTGATCGCCGACAGGTGCTGGCATACCTTGGCCGCATAGTCCGGGTGGGCGTTGATGCCGGTGCCGATCGCGGTGGCGCCGAGGTTGATCTCCAGCATCAGCTGACCGGCCTCGCCGAGGCGCAGCTCGTCCTCGCCGAGCATCACCGCGTAGGTCATGAACTCCTGGCCGAGCGTCATCGGCACCGCGTCCTGCAGCTGGGTGCGGCCCATCTTCAGGATGTCCTTGAACTCGTCAGCCTTGTCGGCGAAGGCGCCGCGCAGGGACACCATCTGCGCTGCCAACTGCTGCACACCGTTCCAGGTCGCCACGCGCAGCGCGGTCGGGTACACGTCGTTGGTGGACTGGCCCAGGTTGACATGCTCGTTCGGGTGCAGGTGCTGGTACTCACCCTTGCCGTGGCCGAGCAGCTCCAGCGCGCGGTTGGCGATCACCTCGTTGGCGTTCATATTGGTCGAGGTCCCGGCGCCGCCCTGGATCACGTCGACGACGAACTGGTCGTGCAGCCGGCCGGCGCGAATCTCCTCACAGGCCGCCACGATGGCCTGGGTGCGGCGGTCGTCGAGCAGTCCCAGCTCGTTGTTGGCGAGCCCGGCGGCCTGCTTGATCGCGGCCAGCGCATTGATCAGCCCAGGGTAGCCGGCGATGGTCTGGCCGGTGATCGGGAAGTTCTCGACGGCGCGCAGCGTGTGCACGCCCCAGTAGGCCTCGGCAGGGATGTCGCGGTCGCCCAGCAGGTCGTGTTCGATGCGGGTGTTCATAGAGGGTTCGCCTTTCAGGGTGGGGACTGATGGGAACGCACTCTAGGCGTGGCAGGTGGGCGCTGGCCAATTCCAAATGCCGATGGGGTCATGCTTTTTTTGCATAACCCGCGCCGGCTCAGATCGGTGCGTAGCGCTGTTGCAGGAAGGCCCAGAACGCCTCGACCGCCGGGCGGCCGGGCTTGCGGTGGCGGTACAGGCGGATCTCCATCTCGACCTCCCAGCCGGCGTCGGCGGCCGGCGCGAGCTGGCCGTAGCGCACTTCGCGGGTGACGGCGCTCTGCGGCAGGAACGCCACGCCGTGCCCCTCCAGCACCATGTTCTTCAGCCCCTCGGCCATGTCGGTCTCGTAGCGCAGGTTCAGGTGGCAGGGGGCGGGGGCGTTGTCGAGGATCAGTTCGGTCATCAGGCGGAAATAGGCGTTGGCCGCGTAGCCGAGGAAGGGCACCGGCTGCTCCGGAGTGCCGGGCAGACTGAAGAACGGGACGCGCTGCCGGTCGCAACGCGCGTAGGGGCGCAGCCGCTCCATCCCGATGCGCAGGCCGAGGTAGCGGCTTTCCTCGAGTTCGACCGGCTTCTTCGGGTGGTGGTAGCACAGCAACAGGTCGGTGCCACCCTCGACCAGCGCCAGCAGCGCATCATGGACGTTGCTCGCCTGCAGGCGGCAGGCCAGTTGGCCGAAGTGCTGTTCCACCTGAGTCAACCACTTGGGGAAAAACGAGAACGACAGCGTGTGCGGCACGGCGAACTCCAGCGTCTCCTCCGGCAGTGGCTTCATGCCCTGCAGCAGCGCGCGGGTGGCCTGGATCTGGTCGAGCATGCTGACCGCCTGCTCGCGGAACACCTCGCCGGCAGCGGTCAGTGTGGTCGGGTAGCTGGTGCGATCGATCAGCTCGGTGCCGACCCAGTTCTCCAGCGCGCGGATCCGCCGCGAGAAGGCGGGTTGGGTCAGGTGCCGCGCCTGTGCCGAGCGGGTGAAGCTGCCGGTGTCCGCCAGGACCAGAAAGTCTTCCAGCCAACGTGTTTCCATGGTGATCTCGCTCGGAGTGCTTGCCGTTTCCAGAAAGGCAGAGCTTAGCGCGGATCGGGCCGGTGGCGGCAAGCGGGGAGGGAGCGACGGCGCCGCGCGGGCGGCGTCGGAAGGGGGCTGGCCGGATTAGGCCAACCTTGGGGGGCAAGCCCCCGCCAGGTTGGCCGAACGGACTCAGTTCGGCACGTGCAGCAAGGAGCGGCGGCGCGAGTAGCCGAAGTACACCAAGAGGCCGAGCGCCAGCCAGATCACGAAGCATAGCCAGGTCAGCGCGGCGAGCTGGGTCATCAGGAACACGCAGAACACGATGGCCAGCGCCGGAATGTACGGCACCCCAGGGCAGTGGAACTTGCGCGGCAGATGCGGCTCCTTGCGGCGCAGTACGATCACCCCGGCCGCGATCAGCGAGAACGCCGCCAGCGTGCCGATATTGGTCAGTTCGGCCAGGGTGTTCAGCGGAATGAAGCCGGCGATCAGCGCGATGATGATGCCGATTAGCCAGGTGGCCTTGCGGACTGCCCCGGAGTCAGTAGACAAATCCCTGCCTCACACCGAGGCCCGTTCAAAGGCCTCGGGACTGACACAGCCCAAGTGACCGTTCCTCGGCCTTAGCCGCCGCTCGTGTTGGCATTCCGAAACAATTTGACATGCACTTTGCGTAATCATTGGAGAAGATCTACTCTCGCTATGAGTGGGCCTATGCAGCTTTAGGTCAGGCTCCGTGGGCAAGGTTCTCATTTCAAAAGTGAATTTTTGTTGCTTAGGCCACTGCTTCAGAAAGCCTACCCAAGCATGTATATGGACGTCGCCGACTGAATACACTGGGTTCAAACTGAGTTCAGTTCGCAAGATGAAGGCAGTCTTCAACTGACGGGGAATGACAACGAGTCCGGGGAGAAAGCATGAAGTTCATTCATGCCGCTGACATTCATCTTGATAGCCCATTGCACGGGCTGAGTGCTTACCCTGACGCACCGGCTGGCCAGCTGCGCAACGCCTCACGAGAGGCGCTCAGCCAGCTCGTCGACCGTGCCATCGAAGAAGAGGTGGCGTTCCTCATCATCGCTGGCGACCTCTACGACGGGGATTGGAAGGACCACAACACCGGCATCTTCTTCAGCCAGCAGATGGGCCGTCTTCGCAAGGCCGGCATTCGTGTGTTCCTCCTCTACGGCAACCACGATGCCGAGAGCGAGATGACGAAGAAGCTCACCCTTCCCGACAACGTCATCCCGTTCAGTGCGAAGAGACCGGAGGTGCACAAGCTGGACGACCTCAAGGTCGCCCTGCATGGCCAGAGCTTCAAAGACAAGGTCGTCGTCGATAACCTGGCGTTGGGCTACCTAGACCCGGTGGCCGGCTACTACAACATCGGCGTACTCCACACCGCATTGGAGGGCTATAGCGCTCACCCCAACTACGCGCCCTGTTCTCGCGCCGAGCTCCATGCCAAGGGTTACAACTACTGGGCCCTCGGGCACGTTCACGAGTTCCAACAATGGTCGGAACAGTCCTCAATCGTGTTCCCCGGAAATCTCCAAGGGCGGCACATCCGCGAGACTGGACGCCGCGGCGCTGTGCTGGTCACGGTCGAGAACGGCCACACGACGGTAGATCGACTCTTTCTGGATGTCCTGCGGTGGGAGGCTTTACATGTGGACGTGGCTGACTGTACCTCGATGGGAGACGTTGCCCGCAAGGTCGGGGTGACCTTGGAGGAGCTGCTTTCCACAGACGGCCACGTGCCTCGGGCCGTGCGCGTCACCCTGAGTGGCCGAAGTCCCACCCACGGGCTGCTGTTCGGCAAAGCCAAGGAATTACGTGCGGAGGTGCTAAGCCAGATTGCCGTCATCGGCAACGAAAAGCTGTGGCTTGAGAAGGTAAAGGTGGCGACGACACCCACTTCCGAGTTGAGCTACTACAGTGCGAGGATGGATGCCATCGCCGACCTACAAGAAATCCTCAACGAGGCGGCCAGCGACCCAGAGTTCCTCGCCCTGCTGAGCAGTGACCTGCAGCCGTTCTTTGGCAAAGTCTCCTCCGGAGTCAAAGAAGACATCCCGCTGCTGACGCTTGCCAGATCAGGGAAGCTGTCCGATCTCGTAAAGCACGTTTCTCCCGCGCTGCTGGCGCGTCTGGCAGAAGGAGAGTAAGCCATGCGCATTAGGCAACTCGCCCTTATCAGGTACGGTAAGTTTGATGGTGAGTCCCTTACCTTCCCCAAGGCAACGCACGATTTCCATGTCATGGTCGGACCCAACGAGGCGGGCAAGTCAACGGTTCGAAACGCTGTACTGGAGTTGCTCTTTGGTATGCCTACACGGACCCCGCTTGCGTTTCTGCATGAGTTAAGTGAGTTGCGCTTGGGCGGTGTCTTGGAGGGTGAAGCTGAAGAGACGGTCTTTCATCGCGCACGTGGCCGGGCGCAGCTCCGAACCCCGACCGACGAGAAGCTGCCCGATGAGTACCTGGCTCCGCATCTTGGAGGAGCCACGAAAGAGTTCTTCGAGCAGATGTTCGGCCTTAACCATGAGCGGTTGGTCGAAGGAGGACGAAGCATCCTCGATGCCTCGAAAGACCTTGGACGCGTGCTGTTCCAGTCTGCAGCTGGCATTGGGAGTTTGGGCCCCGTCCGGGAGGCATTGGAGGCTCGCGCTGGTGAGCTTTGGGCCAAGCGCGGAAGTAGCAGCGAGTACGCCCAAGCTGAGGCTCGCTTCAACGAGGCCGGTGCAGAGTTCAAGGCGGCTCACGTCCGAACCAAGGTTTGGTCTGAAGCAAAGGAGGCCCTTGAGGAGGTCAACGAAGAGATTGCGGAGGCTGAGGAGGAGCGCCTGCGTCTCGAAACGCTGCGCTCGAAGCTTGAACGAGTTCGCCGACTGGCCCCCTACCTCAGAGAGCTGGCGGCCAAGGAGGCCGAACTCGTTGAGCTTGGAGACGTCATTGATCTGCCGCCCACCGCGTACGCTGACCTGACCGCAGGACAGGCTGGCCTTGCAAGCGCGAACAGGGTGCTCGAGGAACGACGCAAGGACCTCGATGCGCGTCAGCGCGAGCGAGATGGGGTCACAACCGACGACGAGGTGCTTGCCTTGTCGAAGGACATCGAGGCGCTTGATGAGAGCCGAGGCGCCTGCGTCAACCATCCGCGCGACTTGCCGTTGCAACATGCCGAGGTCGAGCGCTTGCTCGACGAGGCGTTTGCGGCGGCTTCCCAGCTTGGGTGGCCAACAGACGAGGAGGCACTGCGCGGCAGCCTCCCAAATGCTTTGATGCTGAAGACTGTGACCAACCTCCTTCGCGAGCATGGTGCACTGCTCCAGGCCATGGTCGGCGCACAGGAAGCTGCGGAAGAGAAGGAGCGCGACCTCCAGACGCTGCGCGAGCAGCTCGGCGGGCTCACGGCATCGGAGGTTTCTGAGGAGCTGAGACAGGCTCTTTCGGATGCCCAGACGCTCAAGAACAGCCCCTCAAAGCAGCTGACTCTCAAGAATAACGTCGAGGAAGCCGAACGCCAGCTCGACAACGAGCACGTAGCGCTCGGGCGTTGGAAGATCTCATTGGAAACGCTGCGGGTCATGGACCTACCGTCCATAGGTCGTATATCAGTCCTCCAGCGCCAAGAGCAGGAGCGCAAAGCCGCCGTCGAGAATGCGCGCGACAAGCTCGAGGAGACGGAGGCCTCAGCGGAACGGTTGCGACTCGAAGAGAAGCATTTCACCGAAGGCCACAAAGTGGTGACGCCAGCCGAAGTGCGAGATGCGCGCTCGGGACGGGACAGAGCTTGGAGCGACATCAAGTCTGCAGCCGTCACCATTGAAGCGGGCGCCCCGGCGGTTGATGCCGCTATTCGCCTAGCCGATGAGCTTGTCGACTCGCAACTCTGTACTGCCACGGAGGCAGCTACGTTGCAGAGCATTCGCCAGCAAGCCGAACTTGCCCGCGCGGAAGTTTCTCATAAGCAAGAGGCTATCAAAGAGCGAGAGGTGGAGCTTTTGCAGTTTCAGGTGGAATGGAATGAGCTCACGGCGGCCGTTGGACTGCAAGGCATCGCGCTGGATGACATGCCTGAATGGCTCTCCAAACGAGACGCTGTGTTCGCTGCTGAGGCTACCTTGCGCCAGCGCAGGCGAGACCTTGAGGCAGAAGAAGTGGCATACCGACAGGCTGCAGCGGCACTGGTCGGAGCACTTAAGGCCGCTTCAGTCGTCGTTTTCGACGAGACGGACATGGCATCTCTCACGTCCACTGCATCCGCCTACGTGCAGATGGCTGATTCGACGCACACCCAGAAGGAAGGTCTTGAGCAGCAGGCAGCCCAAACCGACCGGACGCTCAAGACGTTAAAAGCCAAAGCCGTGAGCGCTACCGGCGCGTACCAAGCGTGGGGGAGGCAATGGCAGCAGGCCTTGCAGGCCGCCAAGCTAAGCGGCGCTTCAACAACACTGGCCCAGGCAGAGGGTGCGGTGGAGCTGGCCAACACCGTCGCGGAGAAATTGGCCGCCGCTGAAGAAATCCGCCGTACCCGCATCAGGAGCATGCAAGCCGACTTGGATGCCTTGGGGGCCGAGGCACGCCGCATTTCCGGTCTGCTAGACGAGGAGCTCCTGAAACTTGGCGATTGGCCAGAGGTGGCTCGGCGCCTTATGGTGCGCCTGCGCGTAGCGAATAGTGCTGCTCAGGCGGCCAGGCTCGTTGACGAGGCGCTGCGGGAAGCCAAGGTAAGGGAGGAAGACGCTGAGCTCGATGTTGCAAACGCAGAAGCGCGTATCCTGCCCCTGCTGAAACTGGCCGGCGTCGAGACCAGTGAGGAGGCGCTACCGCTCGCTGAGCGGTCGGACAAGCGCCGTGGATTGCAGGATGCCATCGATAAAGCTAGAAGCACTCTCTTACGGGAGGGCGACGGTCTGACACGTGAAGCCATTGAAGCGGAGGTGGCGGAGCAAGACCCAGTTGCAGTCATTGGCCTCCTCGACCAAGCGAAACGCGACCTGGTCACGGTGAGCGAGCGGTTGAATGCTCTCATTCAGCGGCAAGTTACCGCGCAGCAGACGTTCTCTGCTATCAACGGACATGCGAACGCTGCCACTGCGGAAGCAAAGCGACAAGAAGCGCTGGCCTCAATGGGGGATGCCGCTGAGCAGTACCTCGAAATGGCGACGGCCAGTAGGCTCCTGAAGTGGGCCATCGACCGGTACCGCGACCAGAAGCAAGGACCGATGCTCCAGCGCGCCGGCGAGGTGTTCTCCCAGCTAACCCTTGGACAATTCACCAAGCTCGTCGTCGACCACGAGGTGAACCCACCCGCCCTCTTCGCCAAGCGGAAGAACGGCAAGCTGGTTGAAGTGTCAGGTTTGAGCGAAGGGACGCGCGACCAGTTGTTCCTGGCGCTGCGCATCGCGGCGCTCGAACTACACCTTCAGCATGCGAAGGCTCTGCCATTCATCGCTGACGATCTGTTCGTGAACTTCGATGACGGACGTGCCAAAGCTGGCTTGGAGGCGCTGCGCGAGTTGTCAAGCCGCACACAGGTAATGTTTCTCACGCACCACGAACATCTTCTGCCTCTAGTGCTGGAGGTGTTCGGCAACGCCGTGAACGTTGTGGAACTGCGGAGAGAGGCTGAGGTAGCCTGAGACGATATTCCGCATTAGGCCAAGTGTCCCTGTGGCTCAATGAATGTCTGTTTGCGGAGTGATCACATAGGTCCGACTTCTGCATTGGGTCGAAAACCTCTGTTGATTCAGTGCGCACAGCGGACAGCCCCAAAGCGAAATGGCTCCGAGAACATGACGGGCTGCTTTGGCCGGATTCTGTTGAAAAACTAATTCATGCCCCTGCATCAGGCTTAACACGACCCATTTCTGTGCAAAATTTCAGCAAATCGATACGGTTTTGCTCATTTAGCAGGCAAATTTGCCCAGGTTTTACATGGTTTGTGGCGTTCTGCATCAGTGGACCGAGTTTTTCAACAGAATCGCCGAGCAGCAGCCAATCATGCTATGAGTCGGTGGTGTGTCAGCCTTGGCAATCATTCGCCCCCACAACAACGAATGACAGCGCTTCCACATCCCAAAGCAGCCATCGATGTATCTAGTTTGCTAGAGACGATTCAATGCCGTTGTGCTCGGTCAACCCGGCCCAGGCTTAGCCGCGCTTTCCTTTCCCAGCGATTGCCACAACCCCTGCAAGGTCGTGTTTGTATTGTGGATGGCGCGATACGAACGGATTTCCAGTTGAGTGCTCCATTCTTCTCCGCCGGCACGCACCAGGCTACCTTGCTGCAGCGCTTCGGCCACCGCACTTTCCGGCAGCCAAGCTACCCCATAGCCCTCCTTGGCCATGTTCATCAACAGCATCGCCATGTCCGCCTCATAGCAACGCTCGAGGAACAGCTCAGTCGGAGCCTGCTTAAGGATTACATCGACTACACGACCAAGAAAGGTGGTGGAGGTATAGGCCAAGTACGGGATCGGAATGTTCTTGCTGCCGGGCAGCCGGAATGCCGGTTTGCCGGACGCTCCCACAGCGGTCACTGGAATAAAGGCCTCGTGGCCCAGCACCTGATAGTCGAACTTGTCTGAGTCGAGCAAGATAGGCGCATACGGATGGTGATAGCAGAACATCAGGTCGCAGCTGCCTTCGGACAGCGCGGTAACCGCATCCAGCACGTTCTCGGCTACCACACGCGCATTGAAGTGCCCATGGCGTAGCTGAAACTGCTTCATCCACTTGGGCAGGAATGTCATCGACAGTGTATGGCCGGCACGCACCTGGATGGCTCTGCCCGGCATCCGCGTTTCTTGGCGGATGTTGGCACGAGCCTCCAGCAATAGTCGCAGGGCCTCTCGCCCTTGTTCGCAGAACAGCTTCCCGGCTGGCGTCAGCTCAAGCGGGTAGGTCCCGCGATGCACCAGGTCAGCCCCCACCCATTCTTCCAGCGAGCGGATGCGGCGCGACAGCGCCGATTGCGTGATATGGCGAAGCTCTGCCGCACGGGAAAAACTTTTGGTATCGGCCAAGGCCAACAGGTCATCGATCCATCTGATATACATGCGCTTCCTCTCGATGAGTCGCGCCTCCCTACCTGCGCCCCTCCACAAAATCATCGGCCTGGCTCGCAAAAAAAGCTATTCCAAATCCGCATAGCGGCATGACCCCTCCGCATCAGGACCGTGTGGACGCGACCCTAGAATTTCAACGTGCCCCCTGGCACTTCGCGTCAACAAAGGAGAGCTGCAATGATCATTCCAACAACTACTCTGCTTACCAGAACCTGCTCCACGCCCTTCGCCCTGACTAGCACAGACTTCTCGGGGAAATTAAAGCCATGAATACGCAAAAACTGACCCGCCAAATTGGTCTGGCGATGCTGCTTGGCGTCGTGGTTGGCTACCTCTGTAACAGCTACGCACATGATGCGCAGTCGGCCAAGGAGATCGCCGGTTATTTCAGCTTGGTAACGGATATCTTTCTGCGTCTGATCAAGATGATCATCGCGCCGCTGGTATTCGCTACGCTGGTTTCCGGCATCGCCAGCATGAGCGATGGCCAAGCTGTGGGCCGTATCGGCCTGAAAGCCATGCTGTGGTTCATCTGTGCCGCCACCGTGTCCCTGTTTATCGGCATGGCGCTGGTTAACCTGTTCCAGCCGGGCCTACATATGAACTTAGCGCTGCCGGACGTGGCAGCGAGCACCGGTCTGAAAGCCGGTGACTTCAGCCTGAAAGGCTTCATTACCCACGTCTTCCCGAAGAGCTTTGCCGAGGCGTTGGCCAACAACGAGATTCTGCAGATTCTTGTGTTCTCGCTGTTCTTCGGTGCCGCGCTATCCTTCGTGAAGGGGCAAGGTCATTCGGCGCTGGACGCCTGCCTCGAGGAGTTGGCCCGCATCATGTTCCGCATCACCGACTACGTGATGCGCTTCGCACCGATCGGTGTGTTCGCTGCAATGGCCTCTGCTATCACAGAGCAAGGACTGGGCGTGCTGGTGAACTACGGCAAGCTGATCGGCGAGTTCTACCTGGGGCTGGCGCTGTTATGGATCCTGATGTTGGCGGTGGGCTACTTGTTTCTTGGCAAGCCGGTGCTGTCACTGTGTCGGCTGATCCGTGAGCCGGCCCTGTTGGCCTTCTCCACGGCAAGCAGCGAATCGGCCTATCCCAAGACCATTGAGGCGCTCGAGCGCTTTGGTGTCTCCAAGCGAATTTCCGGCTTCGTCCTGCCGCTCGGCTACTCGTTCAACCTCGACGGCTCGATGATGTACCAGGCATTTGCCGTGCTCTTCATCGCTCAGGCTTACAACATCAACTTGAGCTTCTCCCAACAGCTGATGCTGCTTTTGGTGCTGATGGTGACCAGCAAGGGCATGGCCGGCGTCGCAAGAGCCTCGCTGGTGGTAGTGGCCGCAACGCTGCCAATGTTCCACCTCCCCGAAGCGGGTCTGCTGCTGATCATGGGCATCGACCAAATATTCGACATGGGCCGCACTGCCACTAATGTGCTTGGCAACAGCCTGGCCACTGCGGTGGTAGCCAAATTGGAAGGCGAGCGCGAGCCACAAGGCGTACCGCAGCCAGCCGACAACAACATCTGACCTGCAACTTGGCACGGCCGCTCTCAGCGGCCGCTGCTCCCCCTTACTCGTCACGATCATGAACAAAAGAACCTTCGGCATCATCGGCGGACTCGGTGCGCTGGCGGGGGCCGACCTTTTTGGCAAACTGCTGAAAGCTCAGGCCTCAGATAACTCAGCAGTAGAGCTGCATGTGCTGCTCGAACATCACCCATTCCGCGGCGCCGGTATTCCGCTGACGCAAGACAGCAACGTCACCGCACGTAAGCTGTATGTGTTTGAGACCGGCCGAACCCTAACTAAGCACGGCGTGGATGCCATTTTGCTACCTTGCTTCGCCAGCCATGTGTTTCGCGATGAGATTCAGATGGAGCTCGAGGTGGCTGTGCTGGATATGCTGGATGCGCTCTACCACTATGTGGCGAGGCAGCTAGCCCCTGGCAGTCGGCTCGGCGTGCTGACATCAGACTACGTACGCCATGCCGGTTTGTTTGAACGCTATTTTGGCGAGCACTATCAACTGGTTTACCCGGCCGAACGTGAGCAGGCAGGGCTAATGGAAGCCGTGTACGGCCCGCGCGGTTTACAGGCCGGCTGCACTGAGGGGGAGGTGACCGAGCAGGTGGGCCGAGCCTGCGTACAGCTGTTGGAACACCAGGCCGACCTACTGCTGCCGGGTTTTACCGAGTTGTCCATGGTGACGGTTGGTCTGCAGCGGTTTGGCATCCGCCTGCCCGATATCAACGAAATCTATGCCGATTATGCGCTGTTCCATCAAGAGAGGCCGGCATTCACACCGTTCAAGCTGGGTATCGTCGGCGGTGTTGGGCCGGCGGCTACGGTCGACTTCATGGAGAAGGTCATCCGTAACACGCCGGCCCGTCGCGATCAGGACCACATCAAAATGGTGGTGGAACAGAATCCACAGATTCCAGATAGAACGGCCAACCTGTTACATCGAGAAGCCGACCCAACCGTGGCGCTGCTGGCTACCTGCAAGCGCTTGGAAGAGGAGGGCGCTCATGCCATAGCCATTCCATGCAACACCGCTCATGCCTTTGTGCCGAGCATCCAGCCATACTTGAACGTGCCTATCGTCCACATGCTAGAGGAGACTGTAGGCTACATCCTCAAGCGCTATGGCACAGCCAAACCAGTTGGGCTACTGGCGACATCCGGCACGGTGCAAAGCCGCGTTTATCACGACATCGCTGAAACGGCCGGCCTGACGCTGATCGTGCCCGACCCGACTCATCAGAACAAGGTCATGGAAGCCATCTACGGCAAGGAAGGGGTCAAGGCTGGACATACCGAAGGCCGCTGCAAGGAAGACTTGCTGGCCGCCGCGGCGCACTTGGCCGACTCGGGTGCTGAAGTTTTGATTCTCGGCTGCACCGAGTTGCCTATTTTGCTGCCGCAGTGTGAACACTTCGAATTAGGCGGCCATACGGTCGCACTCATTGACCCGACCGAGATTCTGGCTAGGCGCTGTGTCGAGTTGACGCACTCACCCAGGCGAGAATGGCGGCTGGACCTGCAATCTTGGATGCGTGCCAGGCACCGAACAACCAGCCTGACCCGATGATTGACCCTAAGCCGGTGCACAGTAACGCGACCGGGCCAATGTTTCTCTTGACGTGTTTGCCGAGGTGAGCGGCATCTATCGTCACCGGCGGATTCATTCCGAATTGGTCGCTCAAGGCATACCAGGGGCTTTTAAATTGATTGGCTACCCAAGGCGAGGAGGTTCGAGGTGACCGATGAAGAGTGGAAGCATCATCGGCTTTTAAATTGATTGGCTACCCAAGGCGAGGAGGGGCAACCTGGTGGGGAGCTGAAGGCCGTCGAGTTGGAGAATGGGATCGATCATCATGCTTCCTTAGGGGGCTACGTGGGGAGAGCTGTCATTTCGGATGCGGGTGCATTAGCAAACCGATTTTTATGTAAGAGCAGCGAATATCTTCGGTGGCTGGGGTATTTGTCATAAATTCAGTCTTGCCAATTAACACAAGCCGCGAAGCTCGCCCGAATGTCCTCCTGCGGCAAGTTACGACCAATCAACACGATGTTCGACACTGGAACTTCGCCATGCTTCCACTCGCGCCCGTAGTCAAAGCCACTGATGCGATGCACGCCTTGGAAAACTAAACGGCGCCCTTCCTCCTTAATCGCCAGCACGCCTTTGTAGCGCAGCAGCTCATCGCCGTGGCGCTCCACCAACTGCCGCATGAAATCGCTGATGCGGCCCAAATCCAGGGCGCCGTTGTGATGCAGATGCATGGCGGCGATTTCGTCGCCGAAGGAGCGACCCCCTGCGGGCCGGAAGCTCAAACCATTCTTGCCGCGTCGCAGAATATCTTCGTCCAGATGAAAACCACGCACACCGAACAGCAGCTTGCTGTCGATCACGCCGTTACGCAGCGGATGTTGCGCTGCTTCGCTGTTGATGTCCGCCAAACGCTCCGACAAAGCGGCCAAAGCCTCAGGTTCGGCCAGATCGGCCTTGGAAATCAGCAAGCGGTCGGCAAATCCCACCTGTTTTGCCGACACCGGCTGCTCATTCAGTTGCTTGGCACCGTGCACGGCATCCACCACGGTAATCACCGCATCCAAGATATAGACTTCGGCAAGCTTTGGGTCGCCGAAAAAGGTCTGCACAATCGGCGTCGGGTCGGCTAGCCCCGTGGTTTCAATCACCAAACGTTCAAACGCCAGCTCACCAACCGCCCGGCGCTCATGCAGCGCGCGCAAATGACGCGCCAGATCGCCGCGAATGGTGCAACACAGGCAACCGTTGGTCATTTCCACAAGTTCGGCGGTTTCCTGGATCAGTAGGTCACTGTCGATACTGACCGGCCCGAATTCGTTTTCGATGACGACGATGCGTTCGCCGGCGGTAGCCAACAGGTGGTTGAGCAAGGTGGTTTTGCCCGCGCCGAGAAAGCCGGTCAGCAAGGTAACCGGGGTTGGCGTAGCGGTAGACTGGGACATTACGTTTCTCTCTTAAACAACACGCCGGGCGTTATCCGCCCGGCGTGAGGTATGGGGTTGCATCAGCAGCAACGGCCTACCTTGCCGTCCCCTCCGCCGTACCGGGCATCCTGACGCTCGCGGAAAAATTCCTCATACGTCATCGGCTTTTGATCCGGATGAGTGTCGCGCATGTGCTCCACATAGGTGTCGTAATCGGGCAGGCCTACCATTAAATTGGCGGCCTGGCCGAGATACTTACCTAGTTTGCTAAGCTGATCGAACATCCCAATCCTTAAGCGCGGCTGCCTTGGGGCATTGCCGGCGTTTCCTTGGCAGTGGGGTGTGCGCTGCGCCAAGCTTGCCAGCAAGCCTGCGCGCCAAATACCAGCACGCTCACCACCACCAGGATGAACAACCCAGCCAAGCCGGCGTCCAGGCGGTCGTTGAAGATAACCTGATGCATTTGCGCCAGGCTCTTGGCCGGAGCCAACACCTTGCCGCTATCCAGCGCGGCTTGGTATTTGGCGGCGTGCGCGAGGAAGCCCACTTTGGGGTTCTCAGCAAAAATCTTCAGCCAACCGGCGTACAGGGTGCAGATCAACAACCATACCGTCGGCACGATGGTGACCCAGGCGTAACGCTCGCGCTTGAGCTTGAACAGCACCACGGTGGCCAGGACCAGTGCCACGGCGGCCAGCATCTGGTTGGAGATGCCGAACAACGGCCAGAGGGTGTTGATGCCGCCAAGCGGGTCGACCACGCCCTGGTAGAGGAAGTAACCCCAGGCGGCCACGCACAGACCGGTGGCGAGCAGGTTGGCCGGCAGAGAGTTGGTCTGCTTGAACGACGGTACGAACACCCCCAGCAGGTCCTGTAGCATGAAGCGCCCGGCGCGGGTGCCGGCGTCGACGGCTGTCAGGATGAACAGCGCCTCGAACAGGATAGCGAAGTGATACCAGAACGCCTTCATGCCGTCACCGCCGAACACGCTGGAGAGAATCTCGGCCATGCCGACGGCCAGCGTCGGGGCGCCGCCGGCACGCGAGATGATAGTGTGCTCGCCCAGAGTCTGCGCGGTCTGGGTCAGCATCTCCGGGGTAATCACGAAGCCGAACTGCGACACTGCTTGCGCCGCTGATTCGGCCGTCGGTCCGAGCAGTGCGGCCGGACTGTTCATGGCGAAGTAAATGCCCGGCTCGATGGAGGCGGCAGCCACCAGCGCCATGATGGCGACGAACGATTCCATCAGCATGCCGCCGTAACCAATGAACGGGGCGTGGCTTTCGTTTTCCAGCAGCTTCGGCGTGGTGCCGGAGGAGATCAGCGCGTGGAAGCCGGATACCGCGCCGCAGGCGATGGTGATGAACAGAAACGGGAACACGTTGCCCGACCACACTGGACCGGTGCCGTCGATGAAGCGCGTTACTGACGGCATTTTCAGCTCCGGCATCACGATCATGATGCCGATGGCCAGGCCGGCGATGGTGCCGACCTTCAGGAAGGTGGACAGGTAGTCGCGCGGGGCCAAGAGCAGCCACACCGGAAGGATCGAGGCGATCGCGCCGTAGCCGATCAGGATCCAGGTCAGTTCTTTGCCGCTGAAGGTGAACAGACCGGCTAGTGTCGGATCGGCTGCGACGTGACCGCCGCCGACGATGGCCAGCATCAAGAGCACGAAGCCGATCAGCGAGATCTCGCCGATACGGCCCGGACGGATGTAGCGGGTGTATACGCCCATGAACAGCGCGATAGGGATGGTGGCGCCGACGGTGAAAGTCCCCCACGGGCTGTCGGCCAAGGCCTTGACCACGATCAGCGCCAGTACGGCGAGGATGATCACCATGATCATAAAGGTACCGAACAGCGCGATCACACCGGGGATGGGGCCGAGCTCGGACTTTATCAGATCGCCCAGCGAGCGGCCGTCACGGCGCATGGAGATAAACAGCACCATGAAGTCCTGTACCGCTCCGGCGAACACCGCACCGGCCAGGATCCACAGCATGCCCGGTAGGTAGCCTAGCTGGGCAGCCAGCACCGGGCCGACCAGCGGGCCGGCGCCGGCGATAGCGGCAAAGTGGTGACCGAACAGTACGCTCTTGTTGGTCGGCACATAGTCGAGACCGTCATTCAGCCTTACCGCTGGGGTGGGGCGATGCGGGTCGAGCTGCATGATCTTGGTGGCGATGAAGCGGCTGTAGTAGCGGTAAGCGATCAGGTAGACGGATATTGCGGCAGCAACGATCCATAGTGCGTTGATCGTCTCTCCACGGTGCAAAGCAACGGTGCCAAGCGCAAACGCGCCGACGACCGCTACCAGAAACCACCCGAGGTGGCTGGTAAGTCGTTGCATTATGTTTCTCTCTCCAATGTGGCGGCATGGTGTGTGGGCATGCCATCTTGTATGTGATCCGGAACCGTCTGTGCGGTATGGTCTGCGGACCGGATCTACTATTGGCCAAGTTATTGGAAAGGGAAATTCGCACTACTACTGCCCCCGTTCTGCGTAGTACTACGTAGAACGGGGGCGAAAAGCCGGCCCTGTTTTGCTCCTGGCGCGGCGCAGCGGCAACAGTACAATGCCGAGTCAGCATCGCTTTACTGCTGCCGATTGCGCCCCGCCACTACTATTCATGCCCTCATGCAAACAAAACACAAAATCGTGCTACTGACTATCCTGCCTTTGCTGCTGGCTATGCTGGCGCTCGGCGGTTTGCTGGTGCATCGCAGTCAGCGGCTGACCGAGCAGCAGACTCGATTGATCGAGGAAGCGATGCTCGCTACCAAACAGGCGGAACTGCAGCATTACACCCAGCTGGCCATGACGGCAATCGGTCCGCTGTACTCCTCCGGCCGCAACGATCCGACTACCCAGGAGCAGGCCAAGGCCATCCTGCGCGGGATCAGTTACGGGGACGACGGCTATTTCTTCGTCTACGATCTGGCTGGCAACAATCTGGTGCACCCACGCAAGCCGGGCCTGGTTGGCAAGAACCTGTGGAATCTGACTGACCCGCACGGCCGGCACGTGATCCGTTCGCTGCTGGCCGCCGCCCGCAGTGGCAGCGGATTCCGGCGCTACGACTGGGAGAAGCCGTCTTCAGGGCAGATGAGTGAAAAGCTCGGCTACGTGGTGTTGCTCGAACGCTGGGGCTGGGTACTGGGAACCGGGGTATACATCGACGATATCGAAAAGGCGACCGCCTTGATGCGTAGCCGGGCTTCAACCAACATTCACGATACACTGTGGAGCATCGCCGCGGTGGCGGCAGCTGCGGTGCTGCTAGTGTTTGCCGGCGGTGTAGTGCTCAACGTCAGCGAGCATCGTGTAGCTGACGCAAAGCTCAAGGTGTTGGCGCAGCGCTTGGTTAACTCGCAAGAGCAGGAGCGGGCGCGTGTCTCTCGAGAACTGCACGATGGCATTTGTCAGCTTTTGGTTTCCACCAAGTTCCAGTTCGAGTTGGTGCAGCACAAACTCGAAACCGGCGGCACCGATACGCAGGAAGCGTTACGCAAAGGCTTGGCCGGGCTTGGCGACGCGCTGTGTGAGGTACGCCGGGTATCACACGACTTACGCCCATCCGCGCTTGACATGCTGGGCTTATCCGCCGCACTCGGCCAACTGGCCAGCGAGTTTGAACAGCACACCGGCACCAAGGTAGTGGTCAACAATCTACTTGGCGATATTGTGTTGCGTGATCAAGAGGCGGTAGCACTGTTCCGCATCGCGCAGGAAGCCTTTACCAATATTGAACGTCATGCCGGCGCCGAATTTGTAACTCTGGGGCTGGCTTGCGTCGATAAGTCAGTACGACTGGTCATTAGCGACGATGGCTGTGGTTTTGACGTCGAAGGGGTGAGCCGCTCCACCAGTAAGGGGATAGGCCTTCATAATATCCGCGAACGCGTCGAACACCTTGGCGGCACGTTTACTCTCACCTCCTCCGGAGGCGGCACTATGGTGGAAGTCACCCTGCCTCTTCGTTTAGAAGAATCGCATCATGCGGCATGATCGAACATGTATCCATCTAGCGCTGGTGGACGACCACCCTCTGGTACGCGACGGCCTGCGCGCCCGTCTAGCAGCCGTGCCGTACATTGAAGTCGTGGGCGAGGCTGGCAGTGGCACAGAAGCGCTCGCACTCGCCGATACTCTTCACCCCGATCTGATGCTGGTAGATATCGGCATGAAGGGGATGAACGGCATTCAGCTCACCGCCGAACTGCGCACGCGCCACCCTGACCTGGTGGTGGTCATCCTGAGTATGTACGACAATGCCGAATATGTGACAAGCGCCATCCGCGCTGGTGCGCGCGGCTATGTGCTCAAGGACGCGCCTTCGCACGAAATCCTCGCTGCCATCGAAGCGGCCATGGCAGGTGGCAGCTATTACAGCTCCGCCGTCATCCCGGCGCTGATTACCCCTTTAAGTTCCAATGACCCACTCACAGAACGTGAGCACGAAATCCTGCTGCTGCTAGCTCAGGGGCTGAGCAATAAAGCGATTGCCCAGACGCTAAATATTAGCGTGCGCACTGCCGAGACGCATCGTCTGAGCATTCGACGCAAGCTCGATATAGAAGGCGCGGCGGGTTTCGTAAAGTACGCAATGGAGAAGGGCTGGTTATAGAGCTAGCGCGATAGATGAAAAACAAGGGGCCGTGCAATGACGCCCGGTCTCCTCTATTCGTTAATCACGCCGAGTTGTGGGAATGTAGTATTTTGGAGGGGGCTTTCTCAGTTCGCGTTGCTCGACCAGTTTTCCGCGGCGTTGTTGCATAACTCTGCTGAGGGCTGAGTTTCCCCAGCACCAGACGGATTTCAGGCCATAGGAATCGTCACCGGTATGCCCTGCCGATGGAACGTATTCAGGATGGCGCAGCGAATATGGACTTCAGTAATCTGATGGTCAGGCCGCCGAGCGGTCAACGGGTCTCCTAGGCGTTTAAAGTGATACATAGTCGTTTCAACTAAGCTGCGCCGATGGTAACCACTCCACTTCTTCCAGAGTCGCCTGCCCAGGTGGTGAGCTGCGGCCTGCGAATCGTTAGGGGCAGTCGCCCAGGCCGACTTTTCCCGCTAAAGCTTGTCGTTGCGACGAAGTGGCACAATCACCGCTTCGCCTCGAGAGGAGACGACCCGATACGCGTCACGTGTGTCATAAGCGTCATCGTCACTGAAACTGGCCAAGGCGTCCTCCGGCGTCAGCTGCGACAGTAGTGCTTCGGCTTGTGCGGCATCGCCTTGGCTGTGGTCAGTGGTCTCAGCCGCCCGAATATCTCGCGTGTTGGCATTGATTGCCAGATGGACCTTTCGCCAGATTCAGCGGTACTCCGTCCATGTTTCTTCACTTTCTGCAGATTCCGGTGAATCTGGCCACCGGTGACGGTGACTTCTGGCCAGATTTTCCCATTTGGGCCGGCAGTAACCAGGGGGAGCGTTGCACCCGATTTGCACGCCCCGGCCCCCCTGACAATGCTTGAACTAGGTTTTGGTTCAACGTGACTGACAGGCGGCAATCGGGCCAGAAGCGGAAGTGCAGGTTGAGTACTACGACCGACTCCTGTTCGGCGAGGCTGTGTGGAAACACGGTGAATTGTTGATGCCAGAATGGTTGCGCCAACCTCTTTTGGGTTACCGATATCGGTCGCGGCACAAACCAGGCTATTTTGACGGGCAATAAGACCCTTTCAGGCCGCTACTGCCTCCATTAACCCAGCAAATCCGATGATCTTTATGACTCGCTTCATGTTGTAGGCGAGCACATGCAAGCTCATCTCTGTGCTGACGTGCGC
>NZ_JBVMAE010000042.1:0-21776 GCF_055597485.1 Crenobacter sp. CS_VA4 | reverse complement strand
GGCCGCATCAGCATCAGCGGTCCGGCGCAGGACCTGCTCAACGACGACCGCGTGCGTAACGCCTACCTCGGCGAATAGACCAAATTTTGCGAGGCAGCGCCCTTTGCCCCGAGTGCTGGTGGAGACGACAGCACCTCGGGGGTTTTTTCATGGGGCACCCTGCGTGGGCCGGCCTGTGTCAGTCCAGGGAGCATGGGGATTCGGCCAACCTTTTAGAGGAACAGGAAGAATCCGTCGGCGAAGTAGGTGAGGCCCAAGGCGCCGAGCGGCAGCGCCGCCAGCCACAGCGCGCGCCGCTTGAACAGGCCGGCGATCGACGAGATCAGGATGGCGATCTGCAAGAAGATCACCGCGATGCCGAACGGCTGGCTGTGGCGCTGCGCCTCGTCGCGCTGCTTTTCCAGCGCACGCGCCTTGGTCTGCAGCTGGTTGCGCTCGTCGGTGTAACGCAGCAGTTTCTTGCTGTAGTCGTCGACCAGCGCCGCGTAGCGCTGGCGGGTGGCGTCCGGCGCGCTCGACGGCAGCGTCTGCAGTTCCAGCGCCAGCTTGTCGCGCTGCATCTCGTACAGGTTGGCCTTGACGCTCTTGGACTGGTAATACGCCCATTCGTCGGACGCTTGCGCCTGGCTGATCACGCTGCGGGTGGAATAGCCGCCGCCTTTGAACGTCGACAGGGTGGCGCACACCGCCAGGATGACGGTGGTCAGCGCCAGGTGATTCAACCAGGGTTCTTTCTTTTCTTCTGCCATCGTAAGAGGACCTTCAGATACAGGTAGGTTATTCAATAACAGGCGAATTGATCGCCGCAGGGCCATCGCAGGCAAAGCAAAGGGGGCGTTCAACGCCCCCTGCGTGCCGCACGAGCGGCCGTTCGGCGAAGTTTACGGCTTGTGGTATTCCGCCACCGGCCACAGCGGGATGCCGCCGCGCGGGGTGAAGCGGCCTTCGACCTTGATCCACTTCGGCTGCAGCAGGTTCACCAGATCGTTGCAGATGCGGCAGATGCACGCTTCGTGGAATTCGCCGTGCATGCGGAACGAGCCGAGGTAGAGCTTCAGCGACTTCGACTCGACGCACCAGCCGTCCGGCTGCATGTCGATGACGATGGTGGCGAAGTCCGGCTGGCCGGTCACCGGACACAGGCTGGTGAATTCCGGGCAGGTCATGTTGAGCGTGCCGGTGACGCCGTTCGGGTTGATCTCGCTCTTGCCGAACGGGTTGGGGAAGCGCTCGAGCAGCGAGGCGTCCGGTTCGTCGTAGCGGTAGTCGGTCTTCTTGTTGCCGAGCGCTTGCAGGTTGTCGTGCAGGTTCATGGTCAATTCCTTGTGTATCAGTGCTTAGAGTCGCTAACAAAACCCAGCGAAGCGGTCCCGGCTAGGCGCCCTGCCGCAGACAGTACAAGTAGTACGGCAAGGCAGGGCAACAACGCCGGGAGGGTTTTTGTTAGTGGCTCTCAGCGGATGCCGGTCAGCTTGTGCGTCTGCAGCGACAACCGCCATTGCGGGTGCTGCAGGCAGTAGTCGATTGCCGCCTCGGTATTGTCGCGCTGCGTCGGGCTGTCCATCGGCTGCAGGTAGAAGTGCGCGAAGTCGAGCCCGGCAAAAGCTTCGGGCAGCGCGTCGAGCTGCGGGTAGACCAGTTTCAGCTCGTGGCCGCTGGTCTGCGCCAGCGGGTTGGCACCCTTCGGGCTGACGCACAGCCAGTCGATGCCGGCCGGCGCGGCGATGGTGCCGTTGGTCTCGACCGCGATGTCGAAGCCCACCGCGTGCATCGCGTCGATCAGGGTGGTGTCGAGCTGCAGCAACGGCTCGCCACCGGTGAACACCACGCAGGGCTTGCCGCCGGCGCCGCGCCATTCGCTGGCGATCCGTTCGGCCAACGTTGCGGCATCGGCGAACTTGCCGCCGTCCGGTCCGGTGCCGATGAAGTCGGTATCGCAGAAGCGGCACAGGGCGCTGGCACGGTCCTGCTCGCGGCCGCTCCACAGATTGCAGCCGGAGAAGCGGCAGAACACCGCCGGGCGGCCGGCCTGGCCGCCTTCGCCCTGCAGCGTGTAGAAGATTTCCTTCACCGTGTACGTCATCGCGCACCTCCGTTCAGCATCAGTCGGGCGCCTTCGTGCTCGTTCTCGAACAGGTCGATCTGCGAGAGCTCCGGCAGCTCGGCCTGCAACTGCGCGGCGATCCACTGGGCGATGCCGGCGCAGTCGTGCGCGGCGATGCCGGGCAGGGCGTCGAGCGCGTGGTGGTCGAGCTGGCGATACAGCGGGGCGAACAGCGCCTTCACCTCGGCGAAGTCGCGCAGCCAGCCGCTCTCGGTGTCCGGCGTGCCGGCGAGATACAGCCGCACCAGGTAGCTGTGGCCGGTGTAGCGGCCGAGCGCGTCGAACGGCCGTGCCGCCTCGAAGCGCTGTTCCTTCCAGATGGTGTAGCCGCCCGCGTCGCGGCGGCTGCCGGCAGTGGCGGTCTCGAACACCTCGACGGCGGCAATCGCCGGCAGCGTTTCGGCCAACTGTTGCCACAGCCAGTCGGACAAGACTTCGCTGGTCGGGTTGGCGAGGCCGGGCAGCTCGTTCAGGTAACGGTGCTGCAGTTGGCCGAACAGCGGTTGCCAGGCGGCGGCGAGCTCGGCATCGGTGCAGCGCGTCGCGTCGGCGACCAGCCGCACGCCGAAGCCGTGGCCGTGCAGGCGGCCGCACTGGTGGTCGGGCGCGACATGCGGCAGCTGGTGCGCCGCCTCGAAGCCGGTCGACAGCCAGCGCTGCGCGCGACCGTCGGCGTCCAGCTCGATGCCGCGGCTCGGTGCCGAGCGCAGCGTCAGCCGCACCGGGGTGCGCAGCCGGTCGGCGATGCCGGTGGCGAGAGCCAGGTCGTCCGGCTCGGGCAGCAGGGAATTGAGGTCGCGGTAGTCGAGCGGCGCGCAGACTTCGGTCAGGCGCTGGCGCAGCGTCGGCAGGTCGAGCGTGGCGCTTTCCGCGGTCACGAAAAAGCTGTGGCCGTGCGGCCGGCCGGTCGGGCCGTCTGCCAGGGCCAGACGGCGCGCGGCCTCGAAGCCGCACGTGGCAAGGTGGGTGGTGCGCATGTCAGGCTCCGGTGGTGCGGACGACGAGCGGGTCGGCAACGCCGGCCTCGGCAAAGCCCTTGGCGCGCAGCTCGCACGAGGCGCACACGCCACACGGCGGCACCGCACCGTTGTAGCAGGTGTGGCTATACGCCAGCGCATCCATCGCGCCGACCCGTTCGGCCAAGTGCACCGTCTCGGCTTTGCTCATGAACATCAAGGGTGCGTGCAGCGTAACGTCGCTGTCCATGCCGAGGCGGATCGCCAGCTCGAGCGCCTTCAGGGTGTTCTCGCGGCAGTCAGGGTAACCGGAATAATCGGTCTGCGCGACGCCGGTCACGACGTGCTCGATACCTTTTTGGTACGCGAGCGCAGCGGCAAAGGTCAGGAAGATCAGGTTACGGCCTGGCACGAAGGTGTTCGGCAGCGTGGTGTCGGCGTCGTCGCGGGCGCCGGTTTCCGGGGTGATGTCGCCGGTCAGCGCATTGCCGCCGAGTACGCCGAAGGTGTCGATCGGCAGCACGGTCTGGCGTACGCCGGCCATTTCGGCGATCTGTTTGGCGGCGTCGAGCTCGACGCGGTGGCGTTGGCCATAGTCGAAGGTGACCGCCTCGACCGCGTCGCGGCCAAAGCGTTGGATCGCCCAGTACAGACAGGTGGTCGAGTCTTGACCACCGGACAGGACGACCAGCGCCCTTCCGGCTTGATGCGGAATGCTCATTATGTGTTCCTTCGAGTAACAATCGAAGTGGGTTTATTCGGGCGCCTCCGCTCAGTGATCGCGGCGCGCGGGGGCGAGTGTAGCGGGTTTGTCGGACAAAGGAAACCGTTCGCTGGCGGGCGTTTTGGTCGCTTGGGCCGGGCGGGTTGGCTCCAACCTAATGGCATGATAAAGGTGGCCATTTTCATTTATTTTGAATTGGCGATCGTTGCCGTCCAGACAACAAAACAGCCCCAGGGCGGGGGCTGTGATCGTGGCGAGCAGTGGCGGCGCCGGGCTCAGTACGGCAGCTTGCCCTTATAAATCGGCTTGAGCCACGGCTTCAGCGTCGAAAGCGGAAGCGTGAAGGTTGGTATGCCCGCGGAGTAGGGGGCGATCTCGTACAGGCCGAAGAACACGTCGAGTTCGTCGTTCTTCAGGTAAGCCTGTTTCAGGTCGGTGAGGGTGACCTTCTCGTACAGGTGGAAGTTCGGATCGCTGACATTGTTTTCCTGACGGTACTTGGCGGTGTCCGTTTCGATCTGGCGGGTAATTTCCGCGTTGATCGCCGCCAGTGCCGCGCGCTTGTCGGCGAACAGTTCGAGCGCGGTCAGGCGCCGGCCGGTGCTCGGGTCGAACAAGTAGGCACGGCGGTCGGTGCCACCGTGCGCGCCGCCGGTGTACGAATAGTCGTCCACCGTTAGCGATACCACGCCGAGCCGGTTCGGGTAGCTGTCGTAGCTGATCGCGAATTGCTGCGGCCAGCGTTCCACCTTGGCGTTTCGCAGTTTGCGCGCCCGGTTGACCTGCGGTTGGGTCAGGATGCGGTAGATCGCCTGCTCGGCGCCGAGCGATAGGCCCTTCACCACCGGCACCTTGGCCGACACCTGCAGCCGCGGGTGCTTGCGCTCGTAGCTACGGGTTTCCACCGTCCAATCGTTCTTGATCGGCGGCAGCACCACCGGCTTGGCCGGGGAGGCCTGCGGGAGTGACGGAGAGGGGGCTGCCGGGGCGGCGGTCGGAGCCGAGGCTGCCAGCGGCGCGGAGGCATCGGCGGCGATGGCCGGCAATGACAGGCTGGCGAGGAGGGCGAGCGGGGTCAGGCGGAGCATGGTCCTCTTTCTCGTGGTATGGACGATCAGGCAGTCGGCACGCTCACCCGTCCGAGTGGACGGCGCGGATAGCGGTGGCAGTCGGTCAGGTGGTCGTTGACCACCCCGGTCGCCTGCAGGAAGGCGTAGATGATCGTGCTGCCGACAAAATTCATGCCGGCCTTCTTCAGCGCCTTGCTGATCCGATCGGACAGCTCGCTGGTGGCCTGAATCTGATCCAGCGGCCGCAGCTGGTTGAGCTGCGGGGTGTAGTCGACCTGTCGCCACAGCCAGTTGGCGAAACTGCCGTGGTGTTGCTGCAGTTCGAGAAACACCCGGGCGTTGCGGATGGCGCTCTCGACCTTCAGGCGGTTGCGCACGATGCCGTCGTCGGCCAGCAGTCGCGCCACGTCCGTCTCGTCGAAACCGGCGACCTGCACCGGGTCGAAACCGGCAAAGGCGCGCCGGTAGCCCTCGCGCTTGCGCAGGATGGTGATCCAAGCGAGGCCCGCCTGCGCGCCCTCCAGTACCAGCAATTCGAACAGCTTGCGGTCGTCGGTGACCGGCACGCCCCACTCGTCGTCGTGGTAGGCGATATAGAGCGGGTCGTCGCCGCACCAGGGGCAACGGGGCAGGTTGGCAGTCGTCATCAGTTGGGCCGATAGGGTTGCGGGCAGGGCAAAGTGTGCCGCTGGCGATATCTCTAAATCAACTATCAGTCAGCGGTGATTGATCCCGCTGGGGTAGATGCCTTCATCATAACCGGATGGCGATGTGCCAGGTGCAGTCTATCGGTCCGAATTGACGGGAGCCAGCGGAGTGGCTGGTCCGGGTGTCCGGTCCGCGCGATCTGGGTACAATGCCGAGCCATGCAAAATCCGCACGATATCTACCCCGCCATCCATCGCGCGCTGATGGACGACGGCATCGACACCAAGCCGGCCCTGGTTGCCGAGGCCTGGCAGGGCTGGCAAGACGGCCAGTGGCGGCGCCTCGGTGGCGACGCGGTCCACTCGATCGACTTTCCCGGCCGGCCGCTCAAGCCCGTCCTGGTGCCGGCGACGCAAGTGCCACGGCGCCGGCTCGGCAGCCGGGAGGGTCATGCCGCTCTGGTGCACGCGATCGCCCACATCGAGTTCAACGCGGTCAACCTGGCGCTCGACGCGGCCTGGCGCTTTCGTGAGCTGCCCGATGCCTACCTGGCCGACTGGCTGCGGGTGGCGGCCGAAGAGGCACGGCACTTCATGTTGCTGCGTGGCCGCCTGCAGGCGCTCGGCTTCGACTACGGCGACTTCCCTGCGCACAACGGCTTATGGGAGATGGCACGCAAGACCGATCACGACGCGCTCATCCGGATGGCGCTGGTGCCGCGCATCCTCGAGGCGCGCGGACTCGATGCTTTACCGGGCATCCAGCAGCGGCTGGCCCATATCGACGATGCCGATACCGTGGCGGTACTCGACATCATCCTGCGCGAGGAGGTCGGCCATGTCCGGGTCGGGAACTACTGGTTCACCTGGCTGTGCGATGCCCAAGGTCTTGAGCCGATGACGACCTTTCGCGAACTGGTGGCGCGCTATGGCGCGCGTCCGTTCACCGGGCCTATCAATCGGGCGGCGCGGTGCGAGGCCGGTTTCTCCGCATTGGAGCTGGCCCTGCTGGAAGACTTTGCCGTAGTGCGCGACCCGGCCTGAAACAACTGGAAAAGCAGAGTCAATGATTCGATTGTTCAATCTATTGCGCCGCAAGCGGCGCGTTGCGGTGGCGCTGCTGGTGCTGGCCACGCTGGTGTTCGCCGTGTCGGCCGGACTGGCACAGTTCGTCCGCGAGCAGGGCTATCCCTTGCTGGCCGGCCTGCTGGCGCTGCTGCAAGTGCTGGCGGTGGCGGTGCAGTTCTTCGCGCTGGCGGCGCTCGCCAAGGGGTCTTGATTTGAGCCGCTTACGGCTGGATGTCCGCTTATAAATCATCGGCTTATCGCCATTTTTGCTCGGTGTTCCGGTGCTTGACGACCCCTAGCCGGCGGCGCATAATCGCGCCGCAACATAAATTTAACAGGGCTCCACTGAGTGGGGCCTTTTCCATTGGAGCCGTCTTCATCGACGGGTGTGAGCGACATGGACGAACAGGATTTTCTGCAGCGTCTGGAAACCCGGGCGCTGGCTGCCAGCGAGCTAGACCACACCGCGCATCTCTACGCGGCCTGGGCGTATCGCCGTCACTACCCGGCGCGCGAGGCGGCGCCCCGCTGCGCCTACGCGCTGTCGCGCTTCGCGATGAGCCACGGCGCGGCCGACAAGTACCACCACACGCTGACGATGGCGATCCTGGCCATTCTCTACCGTCGCCTCGACGACGAGCCGCGGCTGCTATCCTGTTGGGACAGCTTTGTTTCGGCCAACCCCGACCTGGTGGGCGACGCCCCGCGCGTGGTGCGCGAACATTACACCGAAGCGCGCCTCGCCGACGACGACGCCCGCCGCGCCTTCGTCGAACCCGATCTCAAGCCGCTGCCGACTGGCGGCGTGCTGCACTGAACGAAACCACATAATGATGAAAACCCCCGAACTCCTGCTGCCGGCCGGCAACCTCGACAAGATGCGCGCCGCCTACGACTTCGGCGCCGACGCGGTCTACGCCGGCCAGCCGCGCTACTCACTGCGCGCGCGTAACAACGAATTCAAGCTCGAAGAGCTGCAGATCGGCATTGCCGAGGCGCACGCGCGCGGCAAGCAGTTCTTCGTCGCCAGCAACATCCTGCCGCACAACGCCAAGCTCAAGACCTATCTCGCCGACATGGAGCCGGTAATCGCGATGAAGCCGGACGCGCTGATCATGGCCGACCCCGGCCTGATCATGATGGTGCGCGAGAAGTGGCCGGAGGTGCCGATCCATTTGAGCGTGCAGGCGAACACCACCAACCTGATGGGCGTGAAGTTCTGGCAGAAGATCGGCCTGACCCGCGTGATCCTGTCGCGCGAGCTGTCGCTCGACGAGATCGCCGAGATCCGCCAGGAATGCCCGGACATGGAGCTGGAAGTGTTCGTACACGGCGCGCTGTGCATCGCCTACTCGGGCCGTTGCCTCTTGTCGGGCTACTTCAACCATCGCGACCCGAACCAGGGCACCTGTACCAATGCCTGCCGCTGGGACTACAAGATGCACGACACGCAGGGCGACGACGCCGGCGACGTGCAGACCATCAAGCTCGACTTCAACAAGGCACTGGAAGAAGCTAACCAGAGCTTCGCCGCCTGCGGCGGCGCCGAGCGCCACCCGCTCGCCGACAAGACCTACCTGATCGAAGAGGGCAGCCGTCCGGGCGAGATGATGCCGATCATCGAGGATGAGCACGGCACCTACATCATGAACTCGAAAGACCTGCGCGCGATCGAGCAGGTCGAGAAGCTGGTGAAGATCGGCGTCGACTCGCTGAAGATCGAGGGCCGCACCAAGTCGATCTACTACGTATCGCGCACCGCTCAGGCCTACCGCAAGGCGATCGACGACGCGGTCGCCGGCCGTCCGTTCGACCTCGGCCTGCTGGCCGACCTGGAAGGCCTCGCCAACCGCGGCTACACCCCGGGCTTCCTCGAACGTCACCAGACCCAGGAATACCAGAACTACCTGACCGGCCACTCGCAGGCGAAGAAGAGCCAGTACGTCGGCGAAGTGCTGGAAGTGGATGGCGAGGGCTGGGCGCTGATCGACGTGAAGAACCGTTTCTCGGTCGGCGACAATCTGGAAATCATCCACCCGAGCGGCAACCGCACCGTCAAGCTGGAAACGATGACCCGCGACGGCACGGCCGTCGAGGTGGCGCCGGGCAACGGCGTGAAGGTGAAGATCCCGGGCATGGCCGGCTTCGAGAAGGCGCTGATCGCCCGCGTGTTCTAATCGGGCTTCGGCCAACCTTGCCTTGAGATGGCGCCCCGCGGGGCGCCATTGTCGTTTCTGCATCTTGCCGCGGTATCGCGGCGTCAGCCTGCCAGCGACCGTTGGATATGGCTTGCCAATGTGTGTGCTCGTAAACGCTGCCGTCTGGCTGGCGACGTACTATGCTTTTTGCGTGGCTCGCCGGCGGCGTAGCCGGACGAAATAGCAGCGAACTGGCGAATAGCGTGGTGAGTGCTTTGCGATTAATAAAAAATGGCAAAGCGAACTGCTTTTGGATTTTATTAAACTAATATGCGAGCACATTTCGATAGAGGCGGGGAGGTGGCCATCATGAGCGGTGACGTTCCCAAACGATGCTCCGGCGTCGACACCTTCCGTGCGGATGGCCACTGCCTGCCGCCGAGATCGTCTCGCTCCTCTTCAGATATGCTGTATATATGTGCTGTATCGCATCCCGAATACCTATCTCTCGCCGCCGTCCTCTTCAATCGAGCCAAACAATGTTTTTGATCTTGTTGCCGGCGCCGCTCCCGCGGGGTCGGTCGCATTAATCGTTCCCGTCCGTCGCCTGGCGCTATCAATCGGGCCGTCATGGTGTTGCGTCAACTTAAGGAAGTGATCATGAAGAACAAGTTTGCCTGCAAGCTGTTGTGTTCCTCCTTGCTGCTGTTGTCGAGCACGCTGGCGTTCGCCGAGGACAAGGCGCTGAACGTCTACAACTGGTCCGACTACATCGCCAAGTCGACGATACCGGGCTTCGAAAAGCAAACCGGCGTCAAGGTCAAATACGACGTCTACGACAGCGACGACACGCTGATGGCGAAGATGCTCACCGGCAAGGCCGGCTACGACATCGTGGTGCCGACTTCCAACTTCTTGGCCAAGCAGATCGAGGCCGGCATCTACCAGAAGCTCGACAAGAGCAAGATCCCCAACCTAGTCAACCTCGATAAGAGCCTGATGGCGCAGGTGGCCGGCGCCGACCCGGGCAACGCCCACGGCGTGCCTTGGGCCTGGGGTACCGACGGTCTCGGCTACAACCTGACCAAGGTGCACGCCATTCTCGGCAAGGACGCGCCGCTCGACAGCTGGGCCATCCTGTTCGACCCGAAATACATCTCCAAACTGAAGGGCTGCGGCGTGTCGGTGCTCGACCAGTCCGCCGACGTGTTCCCGGCCGCGCTGCACTACCTGGGCAAGGATCCGAACAGTCAGAAGCCGGCCGACTATCAGGCGGCGTTCGAGCTGTTGAAGAAGATCCGCCCCTACATCACCCAGTTCAACTCCTCGGGTTATATCAATGACTTGAGCAACGGCGACGTGTGCTTGGTCTACGGCTGGTCGGGCGACGTCAACATCGCCAAGCGTCGCGCCATCGAAGCGAAGAAGCCCTATCAGATCGCTTATATGATCCCGAAGGGCGGGGCGCCGGTCTGGTTCGACGTGATGGTGGTGCCCAAGGACGCCGCCCATCCGCAGGCGGCGCTCAAGTGGATCAACTACATCCAGGACCCGAAGGTGAACGCCCAGATCACCAACGAGGTGTTCTATCCGACCGCCAACGCGGCGGCGCGCAAGTATGTGAGGCCGGACATCGCCAGCGACCCGACCATCTACCCGCCAGAGTCGGTGCTGAAGACCTTGTACCTGATCAAGCCGGTCTCGGCCGACATCATCCGGCTGCGTAACCGCCTGTGGACCGAACTGAAGACCGGGCACTGATCGCTACGGTCGATTCGCTAGACGGGGAGGACCGTCCCCGACGATCGACCCGATAGCCGCCGAGTCATCATGAATGTCCGGATACTGGAAAGCGGTGTCCTAGGTCGCCGGCCGTCAGCGTAAGGGCCGCGTGGTGGCGCCGGGCCACGGCGTGAAGGTGAAGATCCCGGTATGGCCGGGATGAGCAAGGCGCTGCGGATCGCGCGTCTGCCGTAAACGATTTCGGCCAACCTTGTGCCGACAATGGCGCCCCTTGGGACGCCATTGTTGTTTCTGCGCCGTGTTTTGTCAGATAGGCGTCAAATTTTGGCCGTGTTCACTTCTGTTCGCAGCCAAGCGCGATACCGCACTGTCGGCAACTCGCTGCAGGCCCTGCCTCAAACCGGCTATGCATTTGTCAATGCCGTTGCCAGGCTCGCCAATCAAGACTTTTCAGCAAAAAGCCGGCTATTTGTCCTACAAAGAGCTATTCTTTTGGCATGAGCGATGTCGCTGATTGCCAGCGGCAAGGCTTGGCCGAAATCGCTACGCCCCTTTCGCGAAAGTGATGAGAATATTGATCATTTTCGGGCCCCTGTGTTTTGGTCAGACAAAAAACCATTGCGATGGAGGCACTTTGCGGTTAAAAAGAAATGACAGAGCGACACGAATGTAAAATTTATTAAACAAACGTGCAGACACGCTTCTACAAAGGCGGGGGAGAAATCCATCATGACTCGTGATGTTCCAAAACGATGGCAATGTTTCGGCGCGTTCCCGCTGAATTGCCACAGTCTGGCCGCTGATGCACCGTTGCCACCGTCGTTCCGGCTGCTCCCTGCCGCCGAGATTGCCGCAATTCTCTTCGATGCCATGCATCGCACTCCGAATACCTACTCCTCCCCGCCGCCCGCCTCGGGCTCTTGAGCCGCATGGACACGGGTCGGGCCTGACTGCCCGTTTCGCCCGGCGCGAGTGACGGGCCCCTGCCCGTCCTAGCGTACAAGCCATCCAAACCTCGTTTTTCTGACCTTGGTACCGACGCCGCTCCCTTGCCGGGAATGCCGCGGGGTTGGTCACGGTTAACTGTTCCCGCCCGCAGCCTGCCGCTGCCGGTCGGATTGTCGTGGTGCTGCGCCCATTTAGGAAGTGATCATGAAAACCAAGTTTGTCTCCAGGCTGCTCTGTTCCTCGCTGTTGTTGGTTGCGAGCACGTTCGCGCTCGCCGAGGACAAAGCGCTGAACGTCTACAACTGGTCCGACTACATCGCCAAGTCGACCATTCCAGGCTTCGAGAAGGAAACCGGCATCAAGGTCAAATACGACGTCTACGACAGCGACGACACGCTGATGGCGAAGATGCTGACCGGCAAGGCCGGCTACGACATCGTGGTGCCGACCTCCAACTTCATGGCCAAGCAGATCGCGGCCGGCATTTACCAGAAGCTCGACAAGAGCAAGATGCCCAACCTGGTCAACCTCGACAAGGGCCTGATGGCGCAGGTGGCAGGCGCCGACGCCGGCAACGAGCACGGCGTGCCGTGGGCCTGGGGCACCGACGGCCTCGGCTACAACCTGACCAAGGTGCACGCCATCCTCGGCAAGGACGCGCCGCTCGATAGCTGGGACATCCTGTTCGACCCGAAAAACGTGTCTAAGCTGAAGAGTTGCGGTGTGTCGGTGCTCGACCAGGCCAACGACGTGTTCGCCGCCGCGCTGCACTACCTGGGCAAGGATACGAACAGCAAGAACCCGGCCGACTATCAGGCGGCGTTCGAGCTGTTGAAGAAAATCCGCCCCTACATCACCCAGTTCAATTCCTCGGGTTATATCAACGATCTGGCCAACGGTGACATCTGCTTCGCCTACGGCTGGTCGGGCGACGTGAACATCGCCAAGCACCGCGCCACCGAAGCGAAGAAGTCCTACCAGATCGCCTTCGTGATCCCGAAGGGCGGGGCGCCGGTGTGGTTCGACATGATGGTGGTGCCGAAGGACGCCGCACACCCGGAGGCGGCCTTCAAGTGGATCAATTACATCCAGGACCCGAAGGTGAACGCCGAGATCACCAACGAGGTGTTCTACCCGACCGCCAACGTGGCAGCGCGCAAATACGTGAAGCCGGAAATCGCCAACGACCCGACCATCTACCCGCCGGAGTCGGTGATGAAAACTCTGTTCCTGCTCAAGCCGCTTCCGGCCGACATCATCCGGCTGGAAAACCGGCTGTGGACGCAGCTGAAGACCGGACGCTAAGCGTCCTGGCGTAGGCAGTAGCGGGTGCGGCCGGGGGGCCGTACCCGATGACCAACCCAATCGCGGCAGATCATCATGAATGTTCAGACACTAGAAAGAAGCGCCCCGGCCGCCCGCCGGCAGGGCAAGGGTTTCATCGAGGTTGTCGACGTGGTCAAGAAGTTCGGCGATGCGGTCGCCCTCAACCATGTCAACCTGACGATCGAGAAGAACGAGCTGTTTGCGCTGCTCGGTAGCTCCGGTTGCGGCAAATCCACGCTATTGCGCATCCTGGCGGGCTTCGAGACCGCGACCGAAGGCAAGATCCTGATCGATGGCGAGGATCTGGCCAAGGTCCCGCCGTATCACCGTCCGGTGAACATGATGTTCCAGAGCTATGCGCTGTTCCCGCACATGACCGTGGAGCGCAACGTCGCCTTCGGCCTGAGGCAGGAGGGGGTGCCGCGCAACGAGATCGCCGAGCGGGTCAACGAGGCGCTCGATCTGGTCCAGATGCGCAAGTTTGCCCAGCGCAAGCCGCACCAGCTGTCCGGTGGTCAGCAGCAACGGGTGGCGCTGGCGCGCTCGCTGGTGAAGCGCCCCAAGCTGCTGTTGCTCGACGAGCCGATGTCGGCGCTCGACAAGAAGATCCGCCAGCAGACCCAGTTCGAGTTGATGAACATCCTCAACAAGGTCGGCGTCACCTGCGTGATGGTGACGCACGACCAGGAAGAGGCGATGACGATGGCCGACCGGCTGGCGGTGATGAGCGAGGGCGAGGTGATCCAGATCGGCGGCCCGACCGAGGTGTACGAGTACCCGAACTCGCGCTTTTCGGCCGAGTTCATCGGCTCGACCAACCTGTTCGACGGGGTGGTGGTCGAGGACGAGCCGGATCATGTTTACATCGAGTCGCCGGGGCTGCCGGTGCGCCTTTACATCAACCACGGCATCACCGGTCCGCTTGGCATGAACGTGTCGGTGTCGGTGCGCCCCGAACGGGTGTTGCTGTCGCGAGCCAAGCCCCAGCAGCCGTACAACTGGGTGCAGGGCGTGGTGAAGGACGTCGCCTATATGGGCAGCTACGCGCTGTATCGTGTCGAGCTCGGCAACGGCAAGATGTTGATCGCCAACGTAGCCGGGCTGGTGCTCAGTCAGGGCGATGCGCCGTCCTACGGTGACGAGGTGTTTGTCAGCTGGAGTGAATCCAGCGGAGTGGTGCTGACCAAATGAAAACGCTCATCCAACGCTGGCTGCCCAACGGCCGCCGCACGGTGATCGGCATACCGTTCACCTTCCTGCTGCTGTTCTTCCTGGTGCCGTTCATCCTGGTCGTGATAATCAGCTTTTCGCAGCAACAGCTCGGGGTGCCGCCGTATACGCCGCTGACCACGCTAAAAGACGACGTCTACTCGATTGCCCTCAACATCGGCCATTACAAGTTCCTGTTGCAGGACGACCTGTACTTCGCCACCTACATCAGCTCGCTGCAGATCGCGCTGGTGTCGACGCTGCTGTGTCTGCTGATCGGTTTCCCGATCGCTTACTACATCGCCCGGGCTTCCGAGTCGGTGCGCGGCACGCTGATGATGATGGTGATGCTGCCGTTCTGGACCTCGTACCTGATCCGGGTGTACGCCTGGATCGGCATCCTCAAGAACGACGGCTTTCTCAACCAGTTCCTGATCTGGCTCGGGCTGATCAGCACGCCGCTGCGCATTTATCACACCAACTGGGGCGTCTACATCGGCATGGTGTATTCCTACCTGCCGTTCATGATCATGCCGCTCTACGCCCACCTGGTGAAGATGGATCTGACGCTGCTCGAAGCCGCCTATGACCTGGGCTCCAAGCCGTGGCGGGCGTTCCTCGAGGTGACGCTGCCGCTGTCCAAGAACGGCATCATCGCCGGCAGCCTGTTGGTGTTCATTCCGGCCGTGGGCGAGTACGTGATTCCGGAGCTGCTAGGCGGCTCGGACACGCTGATGATCGGCCGGGTGATGTGGGACGAATTCTTTAACAACGTTGACTGGCCGATGGCGGCGGCGGTGACCTGCGCGATGGTGCTGTTGCTGCTGGTGCCGATGGCGTTGTTCCAGCACTACCAGGCCAAGGTCTTGGAGGAGAACCAGCGATGATCAAGCCTAGCAAACCCATGTCGGTGTCCGTGCTCGGGCTCGGCTACTTGTTCCTCTACCTGCCTATCATCCTGTTGGTGATCTATTCGTTCAACGAATCGAAGTTGGTCACCGTTTGGTCGGGCTTTTCCACCAAGTGGTACGGCGCGCTGCTCCAAGACGACGAGCTGATCACCGCTGCCTGGTTGAGCCTCAGGATTGCGCTGATGACCGCTTTCGCCTCGGTGGTGATCGGCACCTGGGGCGGCTTCGTGCTGGCGCGCTTCGGCCGCTTCCGGATGCTGACGCTGTTCACAGCGATGATCAACGCGCCGCTGGTGATCCCGGAAGTGATCCAGGGCATCTCGCTGCTGTTGCTGTTCGTGGCGATGGAACAGCTGCTCGGTTGGCCGCAGGGCAGGGGGGTGTTCACCATCTGGATCGGTCACGTGATGCTGTGCGTGTCCTACGTGGCGATCATCGTCCAGTCGCGGGTGAAGGAACTCAACATGGCCTATGAAGAGGCGGCGATGGACCTGGGCGCCACCCCGTTCAAGGTGTTCTTTGTAATCACGCTGCCGCTGATCGCGCAGGCGCTGATTTCCGGCTGGCTGTTGTCGTTCACGCTGTCGCTCGACGACCTGGTGTTGACCGCCTTCCTGTCCGGCCCCGGTTCGTCCACCCTGCCGCTGGTGGTGTTCTCGCGGGTACGGCTGGGCCTGAACCCGGAAATGAACGCGCTGGCGACGATCTTCATCGTGCTCGTCACCATCGGCGTGGTCGCCGCCAACCAGTACATGCGCGCCGCCGAGCGCAAACGGACGCGCGAAATGCGTCTGGCGTTCCAGAGCGAGCCGACGTTGGCCGAAGCCGGCGATAGCCCGGCGATGGCGCGCAAGGCCGAGGGGGCCAACAAACCAGCATTGCTAACCCGCAAGGGTGTTCAGTCGTAAGTCCTCGTCACAATACCAACAAAACGTACGGAGAAATTATGAAGAGAGCACTGATCAGTCTTTTGCTGGCCAGCCTGCCGGGAGTGGTGTTGGCCGATGCTCAGGGGGATGAGATCGCCCGGCTCAAGGCGCAGTTGAACGCCTTGCAAAGCCGGATGGATGCGATGCAGAAAGCGGGCGGCGCCAAGACGGCCAAGGCTAAGGGCGCGGCGCCGGCGGCGGCCACCACCGCTCCGGCGACGAGTGCCGAGACTGTGGCCGGCGACGATCCCGCGCCGGCGGTGATCTCGGCCGACGATCTCGCGGAGATGAAGCAACAGCTCGCCAGCATGCAGCTGAAGGTCGATTCGCTGCAGACCGCCTCGACCGAAGGCCCGCTGGCCGGGCTGAGCGTGACCGGTTACCTCGACCCGGCGTACATCTACAACCGCAACGCCAACAGTTCGTCGTTCCAGTTCGTCAACCATCATCCCGCCGCCTACACCTACGACAGCAGTACCATCGGCGACGTTTACCTCGACATCAAGAAGACCTTCGGCGTCGGCCCGACCGCACCGAGCGTCGAGTTCTCGATCATGCCCAACCGCGGCAACGGCAATACGCTGCTCGCCAACGAGAACGGCACGGTCGGCAACAACATCATCAATACCGCGCAGATCACCTACCCGCTGTCGGATACTACCCAGGTGGTTGCCGGCCTGATCTCCAGCTACGGTGGCTACGACGTGCAGCAATCCAACCAGACGCTGGCGATCACCCACAATCTGCTGTACGACTTCAGCGACCCGGGCAGCTACGTCGGCGCCGGGCTCTACTGGAGCCACGGAGCGTGGGCGGTGAAGAGCTTCATCGGCAACGAGCAGTACCGCACCCGCGGCTCGACGGTACAGACCGGCTCCGACCCGAACAACAACAACCCGAAGTTCAAGAGCAACAACAGCCCGACCGTTACCGCACGCGTCGACTACACGTGGAGCAGCGCGCTCGATATCGGCGGCTCGTTCAACGTCGGCCGTCAGACGCTGGTGACCGGCAGTGCGGCCGCTAACGCCAACGGCGTAGTTAGCAACGGTTGTCAGAGCGGTAACACCGGATTCGGCTACCAGTGTTCGTCCAGTGACCCGTTCAGCCGCTATTACTTCAGCGAGGTGGACTTCGCCTACCTGCTGCCGGACGCCCAGTACAACGCCGAATTCGACTATGGCAACCAGAAGAACGCGGCGTGGAACGGCGGTGATGCGGTCTGGTACGGCGTATCGCTGCAAGCGCATCAGAAGTGGACCAGCGAGCTGCTCGGCCGGATGGGTGTAACGTTCCGCTACGACTACCTCGACAATAGCAAGAACGGCGGCGGCGGCGGCGGCATCGTGCTCGGCTCGCAGGGTTTCGACGGCAGCAACGGCTTCGGTATCGACTCTGCCTGTCTCGCCAACTCGACCAGTAACGGCAGCGAGTGCAAGGGCGCCAACCGTCAGGCGCTGGCGGCCGCGCTGCTGTTCTACCCGATTGATCAACTGATTCTGAAGATGGAATACCGGCACGACTGGGCCAACCACGACGTGTTCGTGAAGCACAACGGCAGCTTCACCAAGACCAACGACGTGGTCGGCGCCTCGATGGTGTATACGTTCTAAACCCGTTACTTCCCTCTCTTGTCATGGACAGCGATGCCTCGCTGTCCTTTTTTGTTTTCGAGGTAGCAGAGCCCGACTCATCGGTAATGAGCCGGGCAGCTAGGAAGGGTGGGGGCTCACGTTAGAGAGCCGCATGCCTCCTCGATCAGCGCGACGATTTCATCGGCATGCGTGGCCAGCGATGCATGGCTCGACTGCAACACTATCGTCTTCCTCGGGCTGATGCGCTCCGCCATCCAGCTCTGCGTCTCCGGTGGGATCATCCGGTCGTTGGCCGAAACCTGGTACCAGCTCGGTTTTCCCTTCCACGCCGGCGGTCCGGACTTATCCTCGAAGCACCGCGCCGCGATCGGTTTTTGCGTGAGCGCCATCACCAATGCCTCTGTCTCGTCGAGATCCTGGCAGAAGCTTTCGCGATACTTGGTGGGGTTTATCCAGAGAAACCCCTCCTGGTCGGGGCGAATATTGCCTGCGCCCGGCGGCGGATCGCGCCGCGCGAAAAGGCTGCCGAGACTGTCCCCTTCGTCGGGAGCGAACGCGGCCACATAGACGAGGCCGACGACGTTCGGTGTGTGGCCCGCACCGGTGATGACCGCGCCGCCGTAGGAATGGCCGACCAGCAGGACCGGGCCGTCCTGCGCCGCAGCGAGCTTGCTGGTACGGTCGATATCGTCGGCTAACGAGGTCAGCGGGTTCTGCACGGCGCAGACCCTGTAGCCTTTGGCGTGGAGCGGGGGAATGACATGACGCCAGTGCGAGCCATCGCCCCAGGCGCCATGCACCAATAAGATAGTCAGCTTAGCAGTCATCGTAGTCCTCCAATGTTCATTGGCAGTGACCTTCTGTGTGCGCATCAACGTCGTTGCGCGCGGCGAAGACCCGATGTCTGCCGGCGTCATCGATGCCGGAAGACAACGTTAATCCTAAGCGCCATGGCTGGTTGTTCAAGCCGCTGGGCAGGGGGCGACATTGATGTCAGTGCTCGGAATGGCCTACGGCCCATCGGCGGCTGAGGCCGGCTAACGGCATAGCCTTATCGTCTTGACTCTAGGCTCGCCGTCGCCCTTCCAGATTGCACGCCCGATTACGCGGCAACTCCCGGCGTTTGCATGCCGAGTTGCACCCGGTGAAACGAGCCGGGCATCATTCGGACGCTGCGCTGTTCCTGCCGACCAAGAACCAGGTATGCAGCTCGCCCATGCCTTTGGCGTCGATGGTGCCACGCTCCTCGAGCAGGAACGGCTCAGCTAGTCTCCGCCGGGTGGCTTCCGTGACCTGCACACGTCCGGCCACACCGTGGGATTCCATCCGGCTGGCGGTGTTCACTGCGTCACCCCATAAGTCGTAGATGAACTTGTGCTTGCCAATGACGCCGGCCACCACCGAGCCGCTGTTGATGCCAATGCGCAGCTGCAAGCAGTAACCGCTGCGCTCATTGAAGCGAGCCAGCGCGTCAATCATGTCCAGCGCCATGTGCGCCGCTCGCACCGCGTGATCGGTCGCCGGGATAGGCAGCCCTGCGGCAGCCATGTAGGCATCACCGATGGTCTTGATCTTTTCGAGGCCACGGTTGTCGGCAATGATGTCAAATTCGGTGAAGATCTCATTGAGCATGGCTACCAGTCGCTCGGGGCTCATGCCTGCAGAAAATCTGGTGAACTCCACGAGGTCCGCGAACAAAACCGTCACTTCCGGGAAGCTGTCGGCGATGATTTCCGGGATGGTATCGGAGGCGAGATCGACGCGCGCCTTCAACCGCTCGGCAATGGGGGAGGGCAGCAGGTTGAGCAGCAGCCGCTCCGATACTTTCTGCTCCGCCACAATCTTATCGTAGAGGTTCTTGAGCTCGTCACTCTGGCGACGAATCAACTCACGGCTTGCCTCCACTTCCCGCAGCGTCTGTTCCAGCACTTTGCTGTAATTCAGTGATTCCTTGTGTAACAGGCGCACTTCCAGCATGTTGCGAACGCGCATCAGCACCTCGGCCAGATCAAACGGTTTGCTGACGAAATCCTTCGCGCCGGCTTGCAGCGCGCGCAGCTTGTGAGCCGGTTGGGCGGTGATCACGAGGACCGGAAGATAGCCGTCTGTTTCGATTTCCTTCAAGCCTTCCATCACCTGGAATCCATCCATGCCGGGCATCTGGAGATCGAGCAGGATCAGGTCGTAGCGGTTTTTGCGGTGCAGCTCGCAGACCTCATGCGGATCCATCGTGGACGTGATGCAAGCATAGCCGGCACCGTGTAGCATCCGCTCGAGCAGCAGGACATTGGCTTCCAGATCGTCAACGACCAGGACTTTGGCGTGAAGGATGTCGGATGAATTAATCATTGCATGCGTCCGGCTTTATCTGTCTTGATCAGCCCCTTTTTGTGCGAATTCCAGTGCCACGTTCAGCGCATTCATGAACTCATCGAGCTTGATTGGCTTGGTCACATAACGGAAGAACCCTGCCTTCATGCCCTTCTCGATGTCGCGTGGCATTGCATTTGCACTGAGGGCGACGACGGGGATGTGCGCCGTGGCCGGGTCTTGACGCAGGATTTTCAGGGCTTCGATGCCGCTAATGTCAGGCAGATTGATGTCCATCACGATCACCTCCGGCAACGAGGCGCGCGCAAGCTCGATGCCGAGCTGACCTGTCACCGCGGTCAGCAGGCGCATCTCGGTGTGGCGCGCGATGAGTTGCTCGACCAGCTTCAAGTTAGCCGGGTTGTCCTCGACATACAGCAGGGTGTGCAGCGACTCACCGTTCTGAACTTGCACTTCGGCCAGTGCCGTGGGTTCGGCTTTCCCAACGGTGACTTGTGGCGCAACCGTCGAGAGCAGTTCGATCCAGAACACGCTTCCCACTCCGACGGTGCTTTCGACGCCGATGACACCTCCCATCAGTTCGACCAGTCGCTTGACCACCACGAGGCCGATGCCCGTGCCCTCCTCGGTGCCGGCCTCTTGCCCTAGACGATTGAACGGCTGAAACAGCTGTACCAGCTTTTCCGGAGGCAATCCCGCGCCGCTGTCCTTGATGCTGACGCGAACGCGTTCCGGGGTAAGCGTGCTGCACGTTACCTCGACCGTTCCGTGTTCGTGGTTGTATTTGATCGCGTTGGACAGAAGATTGATGAGAATCTGCTTCACCCGGGTCCGATCGCCATGGACAAAGCAAGGCAGGTTGAACTGGGGGAAGCTCATCCAAATGCCACGCTGTTGCGCCAGCGGTTCGATCATGCCCTGGCACTCGAGCATGGTTTCGGCCAACGATACCGGTTCCTGCGACAGCGACACCCGCCCGGACTCGATCTTCGCGAGATCCAGGACTTCATTGATCAGCTCCAGCAGATGCCATCCCGCCCGGAGAATCTGGTCAATGCTTGCCTGCTGGGAGGGCGTAGGCGGCGGGGAGTCGGACCCCAGCAGCTGGGCGAAACCGAGGATCGCATTGAGCGGGCTGCGCAGCTCATGGCTCATGCTGGAGAGGAAATCCGATTTCGCGAGATTGGCGCTTTCCGCCGCGGCCTGCACCTGCTTTTGGTCTTCGATGTCGGTGCAGATCCCAACCCATTTGACGATATTTCCATCGTCGTCTTTAACTGGTAATGTGCGTTCAAGATGCCATCGATAGATGCCATCGGACGCTTTTTTCAAGCGGTATTCTCTTTCAAAAGGTTCACCGCTCGCTAATGCGCTCGTCCAGCGATCGAGGCAAGGCTGCAAATCATTCGGATGTAGTGCCAGCTTCCACTCATCTCCCTGGAATTGCTCGAGGGGGAGCCCTATATAGGTGCTCCACCGTTTGTTGCAATACTCGAGCTTGCCATTCGGGTTAATTATCCACACGATTTCGGGGATCGCGTCTACAAGCAATCTGAAGCGCCGCTCTCCCTCATCAATTTCACCCTCTGAAGAAGGCAATTTCCCCAGTGGCTTGGCCTGTTGCTTTCGCATGTTCGTCTACCTGAATAAGCGTAAATACTCTTTTTGGCACCGCGCGCCCGCTTTGCGGGTCGAGGTCCATCGACCAAGGCGTCGCCCGGTTCCCCCACACCGCGCAAACGGTATTGCGCATCCCGTTCACCCATCACCGGATCTTGCGCCGCATGGCGTTTGCCGTGATCCAAGAAACGTCAAGCTATAGCAGTGGCGACGGCCAGCATAGCATCCTCGCTCTCGCTCACAGGAAGGTGTCGGTGATGTCTATCGACGAGCGTTGCCCCAGCGCGTCGAAGTTCGCGGTCAGCCAGGCATCGGCGCGCTCGCGTCCCAGCGCGAAGACTTCACGCAGGAAGCCCCAGTCGGCGTTGAACTTGCTCGATACCCCCAGCCGGGCCATCTCGGCTTCGGCATCGATGCTGTGGATCAGCATGCGCCGGTAGCTCACCGGGTCGAGCGC
>NZ_JBVMAE010000041.1:0-24336 GCF_055597485.1 Crenobacter sp. CS_VA4 | reverse complement strand
CATGAGGGTGGCTTGCCGATCGTTGGTCCGGTCCTGTCAGGGCTGCTTGGCGGCGGCGATGATCACCACGGTGGTGGCGACGATAACGGTGGCGGTCATGGTGGCCATGACCACGGCCTGCCGATCGTCGGTCCGGTGCTGACGGGCTTGCTGGGCGGCGGTGACGACCACCACGGTGGCCATGAGGGTGGCTTGCCGATCGTTGGTCCGGTCCTGTCAGGGCTGCTTGGCGGCGGCGATGATCACCACGGTGGTGGTGGCGATAACGGTGGCGGTCATGGTGGCCATGACCACGGCCTGCCGATCGTCGGTCCGGTACTGACGGGGCTGACCGGCAGTAGTACTGGCCACGGCGGTAGCAACGGGCCAGCCAACCTGATCGGTACGCTGACTTCCGCTGTCGGTGCACCTCTGTTGGTGAAGCAGGGCGGCAAGCCGGGTGACAAACACGATGACAATGATTCGGCCTCGTTGCTGGCGACACTCGGGCTGAATGGCGTGCTGTCGCTGGGTGTGAAGAAATAAACCCAGCTGTTTCACTGATCCCCCCGCTTACCAGCGACAGACGGTAGCGGGGGATTTTTCGTTGGCACTGTTCATCGCTAAGCGATGCTAAATTTGGCGGCGCTGACTCTCTTGATGCGCCCGGAGCCGGCCCTAGGCCACGGTCCTGCTAGGTGATGACCGAGACGGTCAGTAGTCGCGCGGAAGAGTTGATGGTGGTCTGTCGTCAGCTAATTCCTCGTTGGACTAAATGGGAATTCACATAGCGCATATTGATATATCTATTCGATTTTGATAACGCCTCCAGCAACCGTTAGATTAGCGCTGTCGATAAAAGGAACAGCCGGGCGTTGCGGGGCAGCGTGGCCGGCGGATTGGGCAGGCGAACAAGATGAAAATCAGTGAAGCAAGGCTGACCCACCTCAAGCAGTTGGAGGCGGAGTCTATCCATATCATTCGCGAGGTGGCGGCCGAGTTTGAGAACCCGGTGATGCTGTACTCGATCGGCAAGGATTCGGCCGTGATGCTGCATCTGGCGCTGAAGGCGTTCTACCCGGGCAAGCCGCCGTTCCCGCTGCTGCACGTGGACACCACCTGGAAATTCCGCGACATGATCGCCTTCCGTGATCATGTGGTGAACAAGTACGGCCTGGATCTACTGGTGCACGTCAACGAAGACGGTGTGAAGGCCGGCATCGGTCCATTTAGCCACGGCAGTGCCAAGCATACCGACGTGATGAAGACCGAGGGTTTGAAGCAGGCGCTGAACAAGTATAAGTTCGACGCGGCCTTCGGCGGCGCTCGTCGCGATGAAGAGAAATCGCGCGCGAAGGAACGGGTGTACTCGTTCCGCGACCAGAACCACCGCTGGGACCCAAAGAACCAGCGCCCGGAGCTCTGGAACATCTACAACAGCAAGATCAACAAGGGCGAGAGCATCCGGGTGTTCCCGCTGTCGAACTGGACCGAACTCGACATCTGGCAGTACATCTACCTGGAGAACATCGACATCGTGCCGTTGTACTTCGCGGCCGAGCGCCCGGTGGTGAACCGCGACGGCATGCTGATCATGGTCGACGACGAACGGATGTCGCTGCGCCCGGGTGAGACGCCGGAGCTGCGCAAGGTGCGTTTCCGTACACTGGGCTGTTATCCGCTGACCGGCGCGGTCGAGTCGACCGCGGCGACGCTGCCGGAAATCATCCAGGAAATGCTGCTGACCAAGACCAGTGAGCGCCAGGGCCGGCTGATCGACCACGACCAGGCCGGGTCGATGGAGAAGAAAAAGATGGAAGGCTATTTCTAAGCCCGCCCTCTGCCTGATACCGCCGACGTGCAACGCCTGCACGTCGGCCGAAGCACGATTGGAAACACCATGTCCCACCAGTCCGAACTGATTGCCAGCGATATCCTGGCGTACCTGAAGCAGCACGAGAACAAGGACCTGCTGCGCTTCATCACCTGCGGCAACGTCGACGACGGCAAGTCGACGCTGATCGGCCGGCTGTTGCACGACTCGAAGCTGATCTTCGAGGACCAGCTCGCCGCGATTCAGCGCGACTCGAAGAAGTACAACACCACCGACGACGAGATCGATCTGGCCTTGCTGGTCGACGGCCTGCAGGCCGAGCGCGAGCAGGGTATCACCATCGATGTGGCGTACCGTTACTTCTCAACCGAGAAGCGCAAGTTCATCATCGCCGACTGCCCGGGTCACGAGCAGTACACCCGCAATATGGCCACCGGCGCGTCGACCTGTGATCTGGCGATCATCCTGATCGATGCGCGCCGCGGCGTGCAGACCCAGACCCGTCGCCACAGCTTCATCGTTAGCCTGCTCGGCATCAAGCACGTGATCGTGGCGGTGAACAAGATGGATCTGGTCGACTTCGACCAACAGGTGTTCGAGCAGATTCGCGCCGACTACCTGGAATTCGCCGGCAAGCTGGCGATTCCGGACATCCGGTTCGTGCCGATCTCGGCGCTGCGCGGCGACAACGTGGTCAGCCGCAGCGAGAAGGCCGCTTGGTACCAGGGTGAGACGCTGATGGAGCTCTTGGAGTCGGTGCAGGTAGCCGGCAAGGCCGACCTCGATGCCTTCCGCCTGCCGGTGCAGTACGTCAACCGCCCGAACCTGGACTTCCGCGGCTTTGCCGGTACCGTGGCCGCCGGGGCGGTGCACCCGGGCGACCTGGTGACCGTGCTGCCGTCGGGCAAGCAGAGCCGGGTGAAGGCGATCGTCACCGCCGACGGCGACTTGCCCGAAGCGTTTGCCGGCCAGGCGATCACGCTGACGCTGGACGACGAGATCGATGTGTCGCGCGGCGACATGCTGGTGCGCGCCGGCGAAGCGGCGCCGCAGGTGGCCAACGCGGTCGATGCGCATCTGGTGTGGATGGATGAGCAGCCGCTGACGCTGGGCAAGGAATACACCTTCAAGCTGGCCGGCAAGGCGGTGTTCGGCCGGGTTGAGCGCATCCAGCACCGCATCGACGTCAACAGCTTGGCCGAAAGCACGGTCGAGGCCTTGCAGCTGAATGAGATCGCGCTGGTACGCATTGCTTTCAACGCGCCGGTGGTGTTCGACGCGTACACAGCGTGCCGTGGCACCGGCAGCCTTATCGTGATCGACCGCCTGTCCAACGCGACCGCGGCGGCCGGCATGGTCGTCAGCGCGGCCGAATCGGCTGGCGAGCAGCCGCTCGACGAGCTGGCTCGTTTCAAGGCCTTCGAGCTGGAGCTGAATGCGCTGGTGCGCAAGTACTTCCCGCACTGGGAAGCGAAGGATATCGCTCAGCTCCTGAAATAATCCGGCTGGGTCATTAACGGAAACGGCAGCGTCGCGACGCTGCCGTTTTTTTGTTCTTTTCTCTTCGATTGGAAAACCTTGAGGGATATGGGAAGGTCGGCGGGAAGGTTGGCCGAAAGGGTTCGCGTAGGGTGCGCTCAGGGTCGGGAGGGTGCTAAGAATGGCTCAGCGGGTCAGCTGCGGGAACAGCCGGTAGAGGCCGTCGACGACGATCTCCACCGACACGGCGGCGAGCAGCATGCCCATCACCCGGTTGACGATATTGATGCCGGTCTGGCCGAGCAGGCGGCTCAATGGCGAGGCCAGCACCAGCGCGCCGTAGCAGGTGATCGCGACCAACAGTCCGCTGATGATTAGGGACAGTACCTGTTTCCACGAGCCGGCGGTGGAAGCGTAGATGATCACCGTCGAGATGGTGCCCGGGCCTGTCATCAGCGGGATCGCCATCGGCACCACCGCGATATTGGTCTTGGTTTCGGCTTCCTCGCGCTCGGCCTCGGTGGTCTTGGTCGGCGCTGGCTTGGCGTTCATCAGCGCGATCGCGATCAGCATCACCAGCAGGCCGCCGCCGACCTGGAACGAGCCGATGCTGATGCCGAGAAACTTCAGCAGGGTTTCGCCGACCAGCGCGAACAGTACGATCACAATCGCCACCGATAGCGCGGTAGTCTTGGCGATCTTCTTGCGTTCGCCCTGATTGGCGGTGGGGGTGAGGCTGATGAAGATGGGGATCGCGCCGAGCGGGTTGACCAGCACCAGCAGCGCGATGAAGATTTTTGCGATTTCGAGGTCCATGGCGGCGGAGGCTCCCCCTGTTGGCGCGTCGCGCTCAATCGAGCTTCGGACGCAAGTCGTCGTGGCCGCGCCATGGGCTGCGGTTTGTCTTGAGCCTAGACGCAAGTCGGCCGCAGCCCAAAAAGAAACGGCAGACCGAAAGGTCTGCCGTTGTGCCTGGCGGGTGGGGGCTTAACGCTTGCTCAGTAGCGCGACCAGGGTCTTTTCATAGACCTGCGACAGGCGTTCGACGTCGTCGACCTTCACGCACTCATTGAGCTTGTGGATGGTGGCGTTGATCGGGCCGAATTCGACCAGCTCGCGGGCGATGCGCTTGATGAAGCGACCATCCGAGGTGCCGCCGCTGGTCGACAGCTCGGTCCGCAGGCCGGTGACCTGCTCGATCGCGCCGCCGATCGCCTCGGTGAGCGCGCCCGGCTCGGTCAGGAACGGGTTGCCGGACAGCGTCCACAGCAGGTCGTAGTCGAGGCCGTGCTGGTCGAGGATGGCGTGCACCCGCGCCTTCAGCGTCTCGGCGGTGTTCTCGGTCGAGAAGCGGAAGTTGAACTTTAGCTCGGCGGTGCCCGGGATCACGTTGGTGGCGCCGGTGCCGGCGTTCAGGTTGGATACTTGCCAGCTGGTCGCCGGGAAGTAGGCGTTGCCATTGTCCCAGACGGTGGCGGCCAGTTCGGCCAACGCCGGAGCCATCAGATGGATCGGATTTTTCGCCAGGTGCGGATAGGCGATGTGGCCCTGCTGGCCCTTGACGATCAGCGTGCCGGACAGCGAGCCGCGCCGGCCGTTCTTGATCGTGTCGCCGAGCGCGTCAGTGGAGGTCGGTTCGCCGACGATGCAGTAGTCGATCGTCTCGTCGCGCGCTTCCAGCAGGTCGACCACCCGTACCGTGCCGTCGGTGGCGATGCCTTCCTCGTCCGAGGTGATCAACAGGGCGATCGAACCGGTGTGGCCGGGGTGGGCCGCGACGAAGGTTTCGATCGCGGTGATAAATGCCGCGAGCGAGGCCTTCATGTCGGCGGCGCCGCGGCCGAACAGGTGGCCGTCGCGGATCACCGGCTCGAACGGGTGGCTATCCCATTTGTCGAGGGGGCCGGTCGGTACCACGTCGGTGTGACCGGCGAAGCATAGCAGCGGGCCGCTGCTGCCGCGACGTGCCCAGAAGTTGTCGACGTCGCCGAAACGCAGCCGCTCGACGGTGAAGCCGATCGCTTCCAGCCGCTCGATCATCTGCTCCTGGCAGCCCTTGTCGCGCGGGGTGACCGAGTCGCGACGGATCAGTTCGCAGGTCAATTCCAGGGTCGGGTTCATAGTCCGAACTCCTCGGCGTAGACGGCGTCGCTGAAGCCGACCCCGGCGTGGGGGCCGTTGACCAGTACCGGGCGCTTGATCAGCGACGGTTGTTCGATCATCAGTGCGACTGCACCCTCGGAGCTGTCGGCGCGGACCTTGTCGGCGTCGGAGAGGGTGCGCCAGGTGGTGCCCTGGCGGTTGATCAGCTTCGCCAGCCCGATGCGGGAGATCCAGTCGTGCAGGGTGGCAGCGTCGATGCCCTGCTTCTTGAAGTCGTGGAAGGCGTAGTCGATCTGGTGTTCGGCCAACCAGAGGCGGGCCTTTTTTACCGTGCTGCAGTTGGAGATGCCGTAAAGCGTGGTCATGATGGTGAGTGTCGTCAGGAATTCAGTGTCTGCGGGTCGAAACGGGTGCTGCTGGTCGCGGTGGGCCCCGTGGCATAGCTGTCGATTATCGCAGGCTTTGCCGTCGTGGTGGAATGTGTCGAGCAAGGGTATGAAAAAAGCCCGCGCTCGGGCGGGCTGTGGTTTACCGGCTTGGCCGGATCAGGCCGGTTGCTTGACCGACTCGTCGCGCAGCGCGCGGCGCAGGATCTTGCCGACATTGGTCTTCGGCAGTTCACTGCGGAACTCGACCTGCTTGGGTACCTTGTAGCCGGTCAGGTTCTTGCGGCAATGGTCGATCACGTCTTTCTCGGTCAGTGCCGGGTCCTTCTTCACCACGAATAGCTTGACCACCTCGCCCGATTTCTCGTCCGGTACGCCGATACACGCCACTTCCAGCACACCCGGTAGCGAGGCGGCGACGTCCTCGACCTCGTTCGGATAGACGTTGAAGCCCGAGACCAGGATCATGTCCTTCTTGCGGTCGACCAGTTTGACGAAACCGGTCGGCGTGACCATCGCCATGTCGCCGGTGGCGAGGAAACCGTCCTCGTCGATCACCTTGGCGGTTTCGTCCGGGCGTTTCCAGTAGCCCTTCATCACTTGCGGGCCCTTGATCCACAGTTCGCCCGGCTCGCCGATCGGCACTTCCTTGCCTTCGATGTCGCGGATCTGGATGTCGGTCGACGGCACCGGCAGGCCGATGGTGCCGTTGTACTCCGGCAGGTCGAGCGGGTTCATGCACGCGGCGGGCGAGGTCTCGGTCAGGCCGTAGGCCTCAGACAGCGTCACGCCGGTGACTTCCTTCCATTTCTCTGCAACGGCCTTCTGCACCGCCATGCCGCCACCCAGCGCCAGGCGCCAGCTGCTGAAGTCGACGGTCTTGAATTCCGGGTTATGCAGCAGCGCGTTGAACAGCGTGTTGACGCCGGTCATCGCGGTGACCTTGTATTTCTTCAACTCCTTGATGAAGCCAGGGATGTCGCGCGGGTTGGTGATCAAGATGTTCATCGCGCCGACCTCGGTGAACACCATCAGGTTCGCGGTCAGCGAGAAGATGTGATAGAGCGGCAGCGCGGTGACGATGACTTCCTGGCCTTCGCGCACCACCGGCTTGACCCATTCGCCGGCCTGCAGCATGTTGGCGATGATGTTGCGGTGTAGCAGCATCGCGCCCTTCGACACGCCGGTGGTGCCGCCGGTGTACTGCAGGAAGGCGATGTCGTCATGGCTGATCTCGACCGGGCTGAGCGGCTGCTTGGCGCCCGTGGAGAGTGCGTCGGTAAAACGGATATGGCCCGGGATGTGCCAAGTCGGTACCAGTTTCTTGACCTTCCGGACCACGAAATTGACGATCAGCGACTTCGGGAAGCCGAGCATGTCGCCGAGCGAGGCGACCACCACGTTCTTGATGCCGGTGCGCGGCAGTACCTCTTGCAGCACGTTGGCGAAGTTTTCCAGGATGACGATGGTGGTGGCGCCGGAATCGTTCAGCTGGTGCTCGAGCTCGCGCGGCGTGTAGAGCGGGTTAACGTTGACCACGGTCAGCCCGGCGCGTAGCGTGCCGAATACCGTGATCGGGTAGTGCAGCAGGTTCGGCATCATGATCGCCACCCGCTCGCCCTTGCTCAGTTTCAGCCGATGCTGAAGGAACGAGGCGAAGTCAGCCGACAGGCGATCGAGCTCGCCGTACGACAGGACCTTGTCCATATTGGCCACCGCTGGGCGGTCGCGGAATTTGGCGGCGCTCTTCTCGAACACCTCGACCACCGACTTGAACTGGTTCACGTCGATTTCCGATGCAACCCCTGCCTGGTAATTCTTCAGCCAGATTTTTTCCATTTAAAGGCTTCTCCATCGTGCTGTGAACGGGCAAGTTGTCGAATGACACTTGGCCTCGGGTATATCTTTTTGTTATGTTGCCCGCCAGCATGACGCAAGCGGGATAAGTTAATTTACCGGAATCGCAAACCGCCGCAAAGACCGCGACGGCCCCGGCATGGGGTTGGCGGCGGGGCGGGAGGTTTCCTTTTTCCCGGAAATGCGTTAAAATTGTGGCTATTTAGGGATGGGCGTTTCGCCCATTTTTTGTTTCTGGAAAACGCAATGGATGTCCGTTTGCTGCTTGAAAACACCCTGCCGGGGTTGGGCTACGAGCTGGTTGACTTTGAGCTGATGAATGGTGGCGGTTTTCGCGTATTCATCGACAAGCCTGAAGGCATCACCGTCGAAGACTGCGTGCAGGTCAGTAACCACCTTACCCGCTTGTTCACGGTGGAAAACGTCGATTACTCGCGACTGGAAGTGTCGTCGCCGGGTCTCGACCGTCCGCTGAAGAAAGAGGCGGATTTCGTCCGTTTTGCCGGTCAACTGGCGATCGTGCGTACCCGGCTGCCGATCGAGCAGCAGAAGCGATTTGTCGGTCGTCTTGCGGGCGTCGAAGACGGAGCGGTAATGCTCGTAGTCGACGGCCGTACCGTGGCGATTCCCCTGTCCAATATCGACAAGGCCCGGCTGGAGCCGGAGTTCTGATCGGCAGGACGTTGGCCACGAATGCAGGGCCCAAAATTCGGAGGATGGCATGAGCCGCGAGATTTTGTTGCTGGTTGACGCCTTGGCGAGCGAGAAGAACGTCAGCAAGGAAGTGGTGTTTTCCGCTCTCGAGCTGGCGCTCGCTTCGGCGACCAAGAAGAAATTCAATGAAGACGATCTGGACGTGCGCGTCGAAATCGACCGTCACGCCGGTACCCACCAGAGCTTCCGTCGCTGGACGGTGGTCGAGGAGGAGCTGCTCGAAGAGCCCAGCCGTGAGTTGACGCTGGCACAGGGGCGCGAGCGCGATCCGCGTGCCGAAATCGGCAGCGTGATCGAAGAGCCGATGGAAGCGGTCGAGTTCGGCCGTATCGGCGCGCAGACCGCCAAGCAGGTGATCCTGCAGAAGATCCGCGACGCCGAGCGCGAGCAGATCCTCAACGACTTCCTGCAGCGTCGCGAACACCTGGTGAATGGCACCGTCAAGCGCATCGAGCGCGGCAACGCCATCATCGAATGCGGCAAGCTCGAAGCCGTGCTGCCGCGCGATCAGATGATCCCGAAGGAAAACCTGCGCGTGGGCGACCGCGTGAAGGCGTTCCTGCTGCGCATCGACCGCCTCGGTCGTGGTCCGCAGCTGGTGCTGTCGCGGACCACCCGCGAATTCCTGGCCAAGCTGTTCGAGCTGGAAGTGCCGGAAATCGAGGAAGGCATGCTGGAGATCAAGGAAGCGGCCCGCGACCCGGGGATGCGCGCCAAGATCGCCGTCAAGTCGAACGACCCGCGCATCGACCCGCAGGGTACCTGCATCGGCATGCGCGGTTCGCGCGTCCAGGCAGTGACCCAGGAGCTGGCCGGCGAACGCGTCGACATCGTGCTGTGGTCGCCGGACCCGGCTCAGTTCGTGATCAACGCGCTGTCCCCGGCCGAAGTGAACCGCATCATGATCGACGAAGACAACCATCTGATGGACGTGGTCGTCGAGGAAGAACAGCTGGCGCTGGCGATCGGGCGCAGCGGTCAGAACGTGCGCCTTGCCGCCGAACTGACCGGCTGGAACCTGAATATCATGACGGTCGAGGAAGCTGAAGAGAAGAACCAGGCCGAAGATGCGGCGCTGCGTGACACCTTCGTGCAACACCTCGGCGTCGACGAAGACACCGCCGCCACTCTGGTGCAGGAAGGCTTTGCTACCCTGGAAGAGGTGGCTTATGTGCCGGTTTCCGAACTGTTGGAAATCGGAGGTTTCGACGAAGCGCTTGTGAACGAGCTGCGCAGTCGTGCCCGTGACGCCATCCTGACCTTGGCGATTGCCTCGGAAGAGAAGGTGGAGTCGGTGGACGAAGATCTGCGCAACCTCGAAGGTCTGACCGATGACCTGATGCGTAAGTTGGCCGAAAACGATGTGACCACTCGTGATGAGTTGGCCGATTTGGCGGTGGACGACTTGGTCGACATGATCGGCATTGATGCTGAGTCTGCCCGCTCGCTTATCATGAAAGCGCGCGAACACTGGTTCGACCAGTGATTGCAGGCTGAAATGGAAGGATTTGGGAAGACGCATGGTAGTGACGAATGTTAAACAGTTTGCAAGTGAACTCGGCCTGCCCCCGGAGCGCCTGCTAGAGCAATTGCGCTCCGCAGGTGTGACGAAGGGGTCGCTGGACGACACGTTGTCCGAACAGGACAAGGGCCGCTTGCTGGATCACCTGAAGCGCTCGCACGGTGCCCGTGACGACGCGCGCGTCACTGTGACGCGCAAACAGACCAGCGAAATTCAGACGGCCGGCGGTACCGTCAAGGTCGAGACCCGCAAGAAGCGCGTGGTGGTTATGCCGGACGAAAAGCCGGCGGCCCGCGAGGAGGCACCGGTTGTAGCGGCTGCTCCGGCCGTCGAGGCTCCGGTGGCCGAGCCGGTGAAACCGGCTGAGCCGAAGGTCGAGGCGCCGAAAGAAGCGCCGAAGGCCGAAGCCAAACCGGTCGAGCCGAAGGTCGAGGCTCCGAAAGAAGCGCCGAAGGCCGAAGAGAAGGCGGCGAAGGCCGCACCGGCTCGTCCGGCTGCGCCGGCGCCGATCCTGTCGGCCGAAGAAATCGCTTCGCGCGAAGCCGAGGCACGTCGCCATTCCGAGCTGCGCTCCCGTCAGGAAGCGCTGGTGCGCGAACGCCTGGAGCGTGAGGAGCGCCGTACTGCCGCACGCTTGGCCGCCGAGCAGGCTGCCTTGCAGCCGAAGCCGGTCGAGGTGAAGAAACCGGTGGAGGCCAAGCCGGCCGACGCCGCCCGTTCCGCCCGCCCGGCGGCCGAGCATCGTTCGGCTTCGCCGACGCCGCGTGCCCCGCTGTCCACCGGCCGTCCGCAAGGTGCGGCACCGGCTGGCGGCGCACCGGCGGCGCCTTCGGCCAACCGTCCGGCTGGTGCCCCGGCTCCGCGTTCCGACGACAAGAAGCCTGGCGGCGCTAACCGCAAGGGTGGTGGTCGCGACTGGAGCGATGGTCGTGGCAAGGGCAAGGGCCTGCGCACCCGTGGTGGCGACTCCAGCAACGACTGGAAATCGAAGAAGGGTGGCCGCAACAAGCACGCTGGTCAGCACGCCTTCCAGAACCCGATCGAGCCGATCGTGCACGAAGTGCTGGTGCCTGAAACCATCACCGTGGCCGATCTTGCTCACCGCATGGCGGTGAAGGCGGCCGAGGTGATCAAGGTGCTGATGAAGATGGGCATGATGGTGACCATCAACCAGGTGCTCGATCAGGAAACCGCGATCATTCTGGTCGAGGAAATGGGGCACAAGGCCAAGGCCGCGCAGGCGGACGATCCGGAAGCCTACCTCGAGAAACCCGAGGGCGAAGTGGAAGTCGAATTGCTGCCGCGTGCCCCGGTCGTGACCGTGATGGGTCACGTCGACCACGGTAAGACCTCGCTGCTCGACTACATCCGTCGCGCCAAAGTGGCGGCCGGCGAAGCCGGTGGCATTACCCAGCATATTGGTGCCTACCACGTCGAAACCGACCGCGGCATGATCACCTTCCTGGATACCCCGGGTCACGAAGCGTTTACCGCGATGCGTGCCCGTGGTGCCAAGGCGACCGACATCGTGGTGCTGGTGGTGGCGGCCGACGACGGCGTGATGCCGCAGACCATCGAAGCGGTTCACCATGCTAAAGCAGCCGGTGTGCCGATCGTGGTGGCGGTGAACAAGATCGACAAGCAGGGCGCCAACCCGGAACGCATCCGTCAGGAGCTGTCCGGCCATGGCGTCGTACCGGAAGACTGGGGTGGCGATACCCAGTTCATCGAAGTGTCGGCCAAGCAAGGCCTGAACATCGATGCGCTGCTGGAAGCGATCCTGCTGCAGGCCGAAGTGCTGGAGCTGACCGCTTCGGTGGATACGCCGGCCAAGGGCATCATCGTCGAGGCGCGCCTCGACAAGGGCCGCGGCCCGGTCTCGACGCTGCTGGTACAGTCGGGCACGCTGAAGAAGGGCGACATCGTGCTGGCCGGCACCGCGTTCGGTCGTGTTCGTGCGATGGTCGACGAGAATGGCAAGCCGGTTGACGAAGCCGGTCCGGCGATTCCGGTCGAGATCCTCGGCCTGTCCGACGTACCGCAGGCTGGTGAAGATGCGATGGTGCTGACCGACGAGAAGAAAGCGCGCGAAATCGCGCTGTTCCGCGCCGGCAAGTTCCGCGACGTGCGTCTGGCCAAGCAGCAGGCCGCCAAGCTGGAGAATATGTTCGCCCAGATGGCCGAAGGCGAAGTGCAGACCCTGCCGCTGATCATCAAGGCCGACGTTCAGGGTTCGTACGAAGCGCTGGCAGGCAGCTTGCTGAAGCTGTCGACCGACGAAGTACGCGTGTCGATCCTGCACTCCGGTGTGGGTGGTATCAGCGAGTCGGACGTCAACCTGGCGATCGCGTCGAAGGCGGTGATGATCGGCTTCAACGTGCGTGCCGATGCGGCCGCACGCAAGACGGCCGAGTCGAACGATATCGACATCCGCTACTACAACATCATCTACGATGCGATCGATGATGTGAAGTTGGCGCTGTCGGGCATGCTGGCACCGGAGAAGAAAGAGCAGATCCTCGGCACCGTCGAGATCCGCCAGGTGATCACCGTGTCCAAGGTCGGCAACATCGCCGGTTGTATGGTGACCGATGGTATGGTGAAGCGCTCCGCCCAGGTGCGCCTGATCCGCGACCATGTCGTGGTGCATACCGGTGAACTCGATTCGCTCAAGCGCTTCAAGGACGACGTGAAGGAAGTGAAGCAGGGCTACGAATGTGGCCTGATGCTGAAGAACTTCAACGACATCCGCGAAGGCGACGTACTCGAGGCATTCGAAATCGTGGAAGTAGCGCGCAGCCTGTAAGGTGGCGTGTAACGGGCGGGCGTTCGGTCGGCAGTGGTTGCCGCGGGCGCTCGCCCGTTTGTTTTTGCTAGGAGGCTGAGATGGCCCAACAACGTAAAGGTTTTTCCCGGGCTGACCGGGTGCGCGAACAGATCCTGCGAGAGCTGGCCGAACTGATCCGCAAGGGTCTGAAAGACCCGCGTGTCGGCTGGATTACGCTGACCGCGGTGGACGTGACGCGCGACTATTCGCACGCCAAGATCTTCTACACAGTGATGGACGAGAAGACCCGCGAGGTGTCGCAAGAGGCGCTGGAGCACGCGGCCGGTTATCTGCGCAGCGAACTGGGTCGCCGCATCACCCTGTTCAACATCCCGCAACTGCACTTCGTCTACGACGCGTCGGTCGAGCGCGGCGTGTCGATGTCGAATCTGATCGACAAGGTAGCGCAGGAAGATGCGGCACGGAACAGTGACGGTGATACGCAGGACGACAAGGAATGAGCGAGCCGCGTCGACCGCGTCGGCCGGTGCACGGTGTGATCCTGCTCGACAAGCCGACCGGCATCAGCAGCAACTCGGCGTTGCAGAGGGCGCGCTGGCTGATGAACGCGGCCAAGGCCGGCCACACCGGCGTGCTCGATCCGCTCGCCACCGGCTTGCTGCCGCTGTGCTTCGGTGAGGCGACCAAGTTTTCCTCGTTCCTGCTCGACGCCGACAAGGGCTATCGCGCCACGGTGAAGTTCGGCGTGCTGACCACTACCGGCGACAGTGAGGGCGAGGTGGTGAGCGAGCGGCCGGTCGCCTTCGAGCGCGCCGCGCTCGAGGCGGCGATGGCAAGCTTTCTCGGACCGATCTCGCAAGTGCCGCCGATGTACTCGGCGCTGAAGCATCAGGGCAAGGCGCTCTACGAGTACGCCCGCCAGGGTATCGAGATCGAGCGCAAGGCGCGCGACGTGACGATCCATTCGATCGAGCTGGTCGAGTTTGCCGGCGACGTGGCGGTGATCGACGTGGCGTGCAGCAAGGGGACCTACATCCGTACGCTGGCCGAAGACATCGGCGAAGTGCTTGGTTGCGGTGCCCACCTGATCGGCCTGCGCCGCACCGCGACGGCAGGGTTTTTGCTCGAGCAGGCGATCACGCTCGAGGCGCTCGAGGCGGTGCCGTACGAGGAGCGGCTCGGGCTGTTGCTGCCGGTCGACGTGCTGGTCGGACACCTGCCGGAGGTCGAGTTGGACGAGGCGGACACCGGCCGGTTCATGCACGGGCAGGCCGTGCGTGCTGCGCAAAACCATGCGATAATGACGCGTTTCCGCGTTTACCGTCAGGTGACGCGGGAATTCCTGGGCCTTGCCGAGGCGCGCGACGAAACGTCGCTGCATCCGGCACGGCTCGTGGCTACCAACGTAGCCGGCTAGTAGAAGTGCGGATGGGTTTCGGCTCGCCGCACTTGTCGGGCATCAAGCCCTAATAAAAACTGGAGTTGTACCAAAATGGCAATCAGCATCGAACAAAAAGCAGCGATCGTTAAAGACTTCCAACACGCGGAAGGCGATACCGGTTCGTCGGAAGTGCAAGTTGCACTGCTGACCGCTCGCATTAACGACCTGACCCCGCACTTCAAGGCAAACATGAAGGACCACCACAGCCGTCGTGGTCTGCTGAAAATGGTTAGCCGTCGTCGTCGTCTGCTTGACTACCTCAAGCGCACCAACAACGACTCCTACCGTTCCCTGATTGCCCGTCTGGGTCTGCGTAAGTAATCGCAGCTGGGTTAGAAAAAGTCGCAGCCTGTCTGCGACTTTTTCATTTTCCTGTGTCATAAAGGATGCGGCGTAACGGGGTGAGCCTCTAGCCATGCCAGCGGCAGGTTGGCATCGCTAGGGGTTCCCGTTGGCCGAACGATTGCAAATCGAAAGGAAACCCTCGTGTTTAACAAAATCAGCAAAAGCTTCCAGTACGGCAAGCACACCGTCACCATCGAAACCGGCGAGATCGCCCGTCAGGCCAGCGGCGCCGTCAAGGTGTCGATGGACGAAACCGTGGTGCTGGTCGCCGTGGTGGGCGGCAAGACCGTCAAGCCGGGCCAGGACTTCTTCCCGCTGACCGTCGATTACCTGGAGCGTACCTACGCCGCCGGCAAGATCCCGGGCGGCTTCTTCAAGCGTGAAGGCAAGCAGTCCGAGAAGGAAATCCTGACCAGCCGCCTGATCGACCGTCCGATCCGTCCGCTGTTCCCGGAAGGCTTCTACCACGACGTGCAGATCGTCGCGACCGTGATGTCGCTGGATCCGGAAATCGACTCCGACATTCCGGCGATGATCGGTGCTTCGGCCGCGCTGGCGATCTCCGGTTTGCCGTTTGCCGGCCCGATCGGCGCGGCGCGCGTCGGTTACGTCAACGGCGAATACCTGCTCAACCCGACCAAGTCCGAACTGGCCGACTCCGAGCTGGACCTGGTGGTGGCCGGTACCGACCGTGCGGTACTGATGGTCGAGTCCGAAGCGAAGGAACTGTCCGAAGCCGTGATGCTCGGCGCCGTGGTCTACGGTCACGAGCAGATGCAGGCCGCCATCAAGGCGATTAACGAGCTGGCCGACGAAGTCAACCCGGTGCTGTGGGACTGGGCGCCAGCGGCCAAGGACGAAGCGCTGATCGCCCGTGTCACCGAAATCGCCGGTGAAACCGTCAAGGAAGCGTTCCGTCTGCGCCAGAAGCAGGCGCGTACCGTCAAGCTGAACGAAGCCTGGGACGCGGTGAAGACCGCGCTGATCACCGAAGAGACCGACACCCTGGTGGCCAACCAGATCAAGGGCATTTTCAAGGGTCTGGAGTCCGACGTGGTGCGTGGCCAGATCCTGGCCGGTGAAGCCCGTATCGACGGCCGCGATACCCGCACCGTGCGTCCGATCGCGATCAGCACCGGCGTGCTGCCGCGCGCTCACGGCTCGGCGCTGTTCACCCGCGGTGAAACCCAGGCGTTGGTCGCGGCGACCCTCGGCACCAGCCGCGATGAGCAGATCATCGACGCGCTGGCCGGCGAGTACACCGACCGCTTCATGCTGCACTACAACTTCCCGCCGTACTCGACCGGTGAAGCCGGCCGCATGGGCCCGCCGAAGCGCCGCGAAATCGGTCACGGTCGCCTGGCCAAGCGCGCGCTGATGGCCGTGCTGCCGCCGGCCGACGAGTTCAGCTACGCGATGCGCGTGGTGTCGGAAATCACCGAATCGAACGGCTCCTCGTCGATGGCGTCGGTGTGTGGCGGTTGCCTGTCGCTGCTGGCGGCCGGTGTGCCGCTGAAGGCGCACGTGGCCGGTATCGCCATGGGCCTGATCCTGGAAGGCAACCGCTTCGCGGTGCTGACCGATATCCTCGGCGACGAAGATCATCTGGGCGACATGGACTTCAAGGTGGCCGGTACCGCCGACGGCGTGACCGCGCTGCAGATGGACATCAAGATCCAGGGCATCACCAAGGAAATCATGCAGGTGGCGCTGGAGCAGGCCAAGGAAGGTCGTCTGCACATCCTCGGCTTCATGAAAGAAGCGGTGGAAGGTCCGCAGACCCTGTCTGAGTTCGCGCCGCGCCTGTTCACGATGAAGATCAACCCGGACAAGATCCGCGAAGTGATCGGCAAGGGTGGCGAAACCATCCGTGGCATCACCAAGGACACCGGTTGCGAGATCAATATCGATGATGATGGCACCATCACCATCGCTTCGGTGACACAGGAAGGCGCTGACGCCGCCCGCAAGCGCATCGAAGAGATCACCGTCGAGGTCGAAGTCGGCAAGATCTACGAAGGCACCGTGGTGAAGATCCTCGACAACAACGTCGGTGCGATCGTGTCGATCCTGCCGGGCAAGGATGGTCTGGTACACATTTCGCAGATCGCCAACGAGCGCATCAAGAACGTGTCCGACTACCTGAAAGAAGGCCAGGTGGTGCGCGTGAAGGCGATCGAGATGGACGACCGTGGTCGTATCCGCCTGTCGATCAAGGCGCTGCTGGAAGACGAAGCCAAGGCCGCCCAGGCGACCGCGGACGCCTTCGGTCTGAAGACCGCCGGCTAAGCTGGTCTAGCGGTAAGCAAGAAGCCCGTGATTGCGATCACGGGCTTTTTTCTTGCCTGCCGTTGGCTGAAGGCGGCGGTTTTCGACCGTGCGCTTCGGCCAACCTCGGACCTAGGTCCTGTCATGGAGCATTAGAGCCCAGATGCGAACAGGGTGGGTCGCCCTGGGTGGCGTGGCGCCGAAATGGCGTGCGGCCGGCTTGTCGGACAATGCGACCGTTGAGGCCGGCGGCCGGGAAATCCGCGCTCCCCAGAGCAAGCGCTTGGCTTAAATGCTGAAATCGGCGTGAGGATCGGAGGGTTTCACTGCTAGAACCCTTTGTTACGGTAAAAAGAACAATAAAACGCCTGGTATGCAGGCGTTTTTTGTTTTAATGGCGAGATACCGGTCGTTGACCCCTGGTCAAGTCTTTTTGTACGCGCATGTCGCAAACCGGATATGGGTGTCTGAAATGATTCGATTAGAATCAATGGCAATGCAGTCAAACCATAACAATTAGCAAACACCGAGCAGGAAGGAACATATCAATGAGCAGCAAGATCACCCGCGCCACGTTCGACCAGGTCATGGTTCCCAACTACTCGCCGGCCGGCTTCATTCCGGTGAAGGGCCTGGGCTCCCGCGTCTGGGACCAGGACGGCCGTGAGTTCATCGATCTGGCCGGCGGTATCGCCGTCAACTCGCTGGGTCACTGTCATCCGGAACTGGTCGCCGCACTGACCGAGCAGGCGAACAAGCTCTGGCACGTATCGAACGTGTTCACCAACGAGCCGGTGCTGAAACTGGCCTCGCTGCTGACCGAGCTGACCTTCGCCGACCGCGCCTTCTTCAGCAACTCCGGCGCCGAGGCCAACGAGGCGGCGTTCAAGCTGGTGCGCAAGTATGCCTTCGACCACTTCGGTGCCCACAAGCACCAGATCCTCTCCTGCAAGAACTCCTTCCACGGCCGTACCCTGTTCACCGTCTCGGTGGGCGGCCAGCCGAAATACACCGAGGGCTTCGCGCCGGTGCCGGGCGGCATCGACCACTTCGAATTCAACAACATCGAATCGCTGAAGGCCGCGATCTCCGACGACACCTGTGCGGTGGTGCTCGAGCCGGTACAGGGCGAGGGCGGCGTACTGCCGGCCGACAAGGCCTTCCTGCAGGCGGCGCGCGAGCTGTGCGACCAGCACGGCGCGCTGTTGGTGTTCGACGAAGTGCAGACCGGCGTCGGCCGCACCGGTTCGCTGTACGCCTACATGGAATACGGCGTGACCCCGGACGTGCTGACCACCGCCAAGGCGCTGGGCGGCGGCTTCCCGATCGGTGCGATGCTGACCACCGAGAAAATCGCCAAGAGCTTCGGCATCGGCACCCACGGCTCGACCTACGGCGGCAATCCGTTGGGCGCCGCCGTGGCCGAGAAGGTGCTCGAAGTCGTCAGCCGTCCGGAAGTGCTGGCCGGTGTCCGCGCCAAGGCTCAGCGTCTGGCCGATGGCCTGAACGCGATCAACGCCAAGTACGGCGTGTTCAAGACCGTGCGCGGCATGGGGCTGCTGATCGGCGCGGTGCTGACCGAACAGTACGCCGGTCGTGCCAAGGACTTCACCAAGTTGGCCGAAAAGCACAACCTGATGGTGCTGGTGGCCGGCCTGAACGTGGTGCGCCTGGCGCCGAGCCTGGTGATCAGCGACGAAGACATCGACGAAGGTCTGAAGCGTTTCGAAGCTGCAGTGGCCGAACTCGTCGCCTGACCCGTTCGCATTCCGGTAACGCTGCCGCGTCGCCCGTGAGGGTGGCGCGGATCCCGCCAGCAGCGGGGCCGCTACGGTGACCGATGCCGGTTGCCGTGGCAGGTGTGTGTGCTTGGACGCCGGACGCGGCGATTCGCGTTTCTTTTCAGTCTGTTTCCGTACCTGACGGTTCGCCCATGCAGCGAACCGCGGGTTGGTGTGCGCCCGCGATTCGGCGCGCACCCGTCAACAAAGAGTCAATACGGGGAGGTCCCCTATGTTAATAGTGCGTCCGGTTCGCACGGCCGATTTACCCGCTATCGAGCGCATGGCGATCGATAGCGGCATCGGCGTGACCAGCTTGCCGAACAGCCGCGAGCGCCTGTTCGAACGCATCCAGCAATCCGTCTCCTCGTTCGAGCACGAAGCCGTCGCCGATACCAGCGACGAGTACTATATGTTCGTGCTGGAACAGCACGGCACCGTGGTCGGTACCGCGTCGATCAGCGCGTCGGCCGGCTTCGACGAGCCGTTCTACAGCTACCGCAGCGAAACCTTCGTGCACGCCTCGCGCCCCCTCAAGGTGAACAACCGGGTGCATGTGCTGAACATGTGCCACGACCTGACCGGTCAGACACAGCTGTGCGGCTTCTTCCTCGACGCGGCGCTGCCCGCCGCGGTCGGCGAGCTGTTGTCGCGCGCCCGGCTGATGTATATCGCCGCCGAGCGCGAGCGCTTCGGCCGTCGCATCATCGCCGAGATGCAGGGCGTGCACGACGAAGTGGGCCAGTCGCCGTTCTGGGACGCGATCGGTCGCCGCTTCTTCAATATGGACTTCGTCCAGGTCGAGCAGGTGTTCGCTACCCACAGCAAGACCTTCATCGCCGAACTGATGCCGAATTATCCGATTTACGTGCCCTTGCTGCCGGACGAGGCACAGCATTCGATCGGCCAGATCCACCCGGCGTTCGAGTTGCCCTGTCAGCTGTTGACCCGCGAGGGCTTCGAGGCCGACAACTACATCGACATCTTCGACGGTGGCGCGGTGCTGACCGCCGACATCGACCGGCTGGAAACGCTGATGCGTAACGACGTGCTGCCGGTGGAAGTGTCGGTCAGCCTGCCGCTGCAGGCCGAAGAATGCCTGGTCAGCAACGAGCGCTCCGTCGACTTCGCCGCCACCGTCACTCGGGTGGCCGAGGTGGGCGGCGTGCTGTTCATCAACCCCGATGCCGCCAAGGCGCTGGGCGTACAAAGTGGCGAGCGGGTGCGCGTGGCGTATCGGCACGAAGCATTCCAGGGGGAAGCAGCATGATGATCATTCGTCCGGTCCGTCGCGATGACCTCGACGGCCTCATGAACCTGGCGCGCAGCGCCGGCGTCGGGTTGACCTCGTTGCCGGTCAACGAGGAGCGCCTGTCGAAGAAAATCAGTCGTTCCGAACTGTCGTTCGCCGGCGAGCTCGACCGCGCCGACCGTAGCTACGTGTTCGTGCTCGAAGACAGCGACAACGGCGCGGTCGCCGGCATCTGTGCGGTGGACGCGGCGGTGGGAATGCGCGAGCCCTGGTACAACTACCGGGTCGGCACCATCGTGCACGCCAGCGAAGAGCTCGGCGTGTACAGCCGCCACGACACGCTGTTCCTGTCGAACGACCACACCGGCTATTCCGAGCTGTGCACGCTGTTCCTGCACCCGGATTACCGCGTCAACCGCAACGGCGGGCTGCTGTCGAAGAGCCGCTTCCTGTTCCTCGCCCAGTTCGCGCCGCTGTTCGGCAAGATCGTGGTGGCGGAAATGCGCGGCTACTCCGACGAGGCGGGCAACTCGCCGTTCTGGGAGGCGTTGGGTCGTCATTTCTTTTCGATTGACTTCGCCGAGGCCGACTACCTGACCGGCATCGGCCAGAAGGCCTTCGTCGCCGAGCTGATGCCCAAGCACCCCGTCTACATCGACTTCCTGCCGGCCGAGGCGCAGGCGGTGATTGGCCAGACCCACCCGAATACCAAGCCAGCGGTGGCGATGCTGCAGTCGGAAGGCTTCCGCTACGAAGGATACGTCGACATCTTCGACGCCGGCCCGACCGTGCAGGCCTACACATCGGAAATCCGTGCGGTGAAGGAAAGCCGCATGGTGGCGGCCCGATTGGCCGACCCGCTGCCGAGCGAAGATTGTGTGGCGCAGTTGGTGTCGAACAGCTCGATCGACGGTTTTCGCACCATCCTGGTCGACGTGCCGCTCGGCGGCGAATCGATCGCGTTGTCGCGCGAGCAGTTGGCCGCGCTGAATGTCCAAGACGGTGATTTCGTTCGCGCCGTTGCCCTGTCCCCGAAGGAACAAGCATGAGCACCCAATTCTTTGATGCTCGCTGGCAAGAAGGCGCCGGCGAGGCGTTCGGCAAGACCAATCCGGCCACCGGCGAGGTGATCTGGCAGGGTCGCGCCGCCTCGGCCGAGCAGGTCGACGCGGCGGTGAAGGCCGCGCGTGCGGCGTTCCGCGACTGGTCGCGCACCGCGTTCGACGAGCGCGTCGCGCTGGCGCGCCGCTTCGCCGAATTGCTGACCGCCAACAAGGCCAAGTTGGCCGAAGTGATCGCCAAGGAAACCGGCAAGCCGCTGTGGGAAGCCACCACCGAAGTGACCACCATGGTCAACAAGGTGGAGATCTCGATCAAGTCGTATAACGAGCGCACCGGCGAGCGCGCCGCCGCAATGGGCGACGCGCAGGCGGTGCTGCGGCACAAGCCGCACGGCGTGGTCGCGGTGTTCGGACCGTACAACTTCCCTGGCCACCTGCCGAACGGCCATATCGTTCCGGCGCTGCTCGCCGGTAACACGGTGATCTTCAAGCCGTCCGAGTTGACGCCGTGGACCGCCGAAGAAACCGTCAAGCTGTGGGCCGAAGCCGGCCTGCCGGCCGGGGTGATCGGCCTGCTGCAGGGCGCCAAGGATACCGGTATCGCGCTGGCGAACCATGCCGGCCTCGACGGGCTGTTCTTCACCGGCAGCTCGGCCACCGGCGCGGTGCTGCACCGGAGCTTCGGCGGCCAGCCGGAGAAGATCCTGGCGCTCGAAATGGGCGGCAACAACCCGCTGATCGTCGAAGGTGTCGCCGACATCGACGCGGCGGTGCACCACACCATCCAGTCGGCGTTCGTGTCGGCCGGTCAGCGCTGCACCTGCGCGCGCCGGCTGCTGGTGCCGGTCGGTGAGTGGGGCGATCGCTTCCTGGCGCGCCTGGTCGAGGTGTCGGCCAACATCAAGGTCGGTCGTTACGACGAGGAGCCGGCGCCGTTCATGGGCTCGGTGATTTCCAACGCCGCCGCCGATGCGCTGCTGACCGCGCAGCAAACGTTGGCCGAACGCGGCGGCAAGCTGCTGCTGGCGATGCGTCGCCTGTCTGAGGCCGGCGCGCTGCTGTCGCCGGGCATCATCGACGTGACCGCCGTCGCCAACCGTATCGACGAAGAGTTCTTCGGTCCGCTATTGCAGGTGGTGCGCTACGCGAGCTTCGACGAGGCGATCGACCTCGCCAACGACACCCGCTACGGTCTGGCCGCCGGCGTTCTGTCGGACGATCGCGCGCTGTACGAGCGTTTCCTGCTCGAAAGCCGTGCCGGCGTGGTCAACTGGAACAAGCCGCTCACCGGTGCGTCCAGTGCCGCGCCGTTCGGCGGCATCGGTGCCTCGGGCAACCACCGCCCGAGCGCCTACTATGCGGCGGACTATTGCGCCTACCCCGTCGCCTCGCTGGAGTGCGACACCCTGGCCGTGCCGGCCCAACTGTCTCCGGGGATCGTTCTGTGAGTGCATATGAAGTGAATTTCGACGGGTTGGTCGGACCGACCCACAACTACAGCGGCCTGTCCTACGGCAACGTCGCGTCGACCGGCAACCAGAACGCGGCGTCCAACCCGAGGCTGGCGGCCAAGCAGGGTCTGGCCAAGATGAAGGCGCTGCACGACGCCGGCTTCAAGCAGGGTGTGCTCGCCCCGCAGGAACGCCCGGACGTCGCGAGCTTGCGCCAGCTCGGCTTTGCCGGCAGCGATGCCGACGTGATCGCGCGTGCTGCTAAAGAAGCGCCGGCGATCCTCGCCGCCTGCACCTCGGCGTCGAGCATGTGGACCGCCAACGCCGCCACGGTCAGCCCGAGCGCCGATACCGCCGACGGCCGCGTGCACTTCACCCCGGCCAACCTGAACAACAAATTCCACCGTGCGATCGAGCACCCGACCACCCGGCGCGTGCTGGCGGCGATGTTCGCCGACGAGAGCCGTTTCGCGGTGCACCCGGCGCTGCCGGCGCAGATGCACTTCGGCGACGAGGGCGCGGCCAACCATACCCGCTTCTGCGCCGAGTACGACGCGCCGGGCGTGGAGTTCTTCGTGTTCGGCGCCGCGGCGTTCGACAGCCGCTATCCGAAGCCGGCCAAGTTCCCGGCGCGCCAGACGCTGGAGGCGAGCCAGGCGATCGCCCGCCTGCACGGCCTGTCGGAGGAGGGCGTGGTGTACGCGCAGCAGGACCCGGCCACCATCGACGCCGGCGTGTTCCACAACGACGTGATCTCGGTCGGCAACCGCAACGTGCTGTTCCACCACCAGAAGTCGTTCCTGCAGCAGGCCGAGGTGTTGGCCGAGCTGGACCGCAAGCTGGCGGCGCGTGGAGGCCAGTTCGTCGCGATCGAGGTGCCGGATGCCGAAGTGAGCGTCGACGAGGCGGTGAAGAGCTACCTGTTCAACAGCCAGCTGTTGTCGCGTGCCGACGGCAAGATGGCGATCGTGGTGCCGGAAGAGTGCCGCAATCAGCCGCGCGTCTGGGCCTACCTCGAGAAACTGCTGGCGAGCAACGGTCCGATTGCCGAAGTGAAGGTGTTCGACCTGAAGCAGAGCATGCAGAACGGCGGCGGCCCAGCCTGCCTGCGCCTGCGCGTGGCCTTGTCCGACGCCGAGATCGCCGCGGTGAACCCGAAGGTGATGATGTCCGATGCCTTGTTCGGTCAACTGAACGGCTGGGTCGACAAGCACTACCGTGACCGCCTGTCGCCTGACGATTTGGCCGACCCGCAGTTGCTGGTCGAGTGCCGTGCCGCACTCGACGAACTGACCGGAATTCTCGGTCTGGGCACGGTCTACCCGTTCCAGCTCTGAATTTACCCCGCTCGAACGACGTGCCGATGGCATGATTGTTCATGCTTGCTATAAAAAATGCCCCCAGACGCTGCAAATGCAGTAGATGGGGGCATCTTTTTGTGGCGATGTCATGAGGCAGGCAATCCTGTGCCACTCCCCAGTTCAGTGCTTCCATGCGCGAAATTAACGTACGGAACAAAACGGAAAAATACCTTAATTTTCAAAGGCTTAATGTATAGAAAATTCATGCTGATTTTACCCATATTTAACAAATTTTTAAGATTGACAGTAGATTGTATCCGGAAGGATAATCCGCTCGCCTGTCGGACAACCTTCAATTCCAAGGCAGCTGGACCAGAAAAAAACTATAGCGGTATTACAAGAGGGGAAACCCCGGCGAACCGCTGAGTCGCTCATCCTAAGGAGAACTCCCATCGTGGACATATTTGTTCAACAAATCCTGAACGGGCTGGTGTTGGGTAGTATTTACGCGTTGATTGCGTTGGGTTACACCATGGTGTACGGCATCATGGGCCTGATCAACTTCGCGCACGGTGAGGTGGTCATGATCGGGGCCATGGTCACCATTTCCGTTATTTCGGCGCTGATGGGCGCGGGCATTAATCTGCCCGGGCCGCTGCTGGTGTTGATCGGCCTGTTGATTTCCATTCCCACGTGCATGTTGCTGGGCTTCGTCATCGAGCGGGTCGCCTACCGCCCCTTGCGCAACGCACCGCGGCTGGCACCGCTGATCAC
>NZ_JBVMAE010000040.1:0-25704 GCF_055597485.1 Crenobacter sp. CS_VA4 | reverse complement strand
GACAAGCTGACCAGCCGGTTTGGCGCATTTCTCAGCCTAGTCTGTGCTTATATCTGGTTACTGTGAACACGCTCTAGGGCATTCAACCTTAAGGTTTCCACGGCTCAATGAAGGGTTTGTTACCGGACGTGAGGCAGTACACGGCTTTGTGAAGTGCCAGGTCACGCGGAAAAGGGTGCGATTTGGCCGGTACGCCTCAGGTCCGGGCGCCTATATTTCAGTCAGAAAACTCAGGCTGTCTGAAAGGGCCAGTCAGTAGCGGACAGCGGCAAGCCGTCCGAAAAAAAGAATGGAGACACCACCATGGAGACAACAGCCGACCGTGGCCTGCTGCACCTCTTGTACCTCTACCTGATCCCGTTCTGGCTGTTCCGTGACGCCTCGCGCGGCGACTTCCTGCTGCGCGAGCAGAACTACCGCTACAACCGCGAACAGCGCAAATACCTGCCGGGCTACCTGCTGAAGTGGGCGATCCTCTGCGCGCTGCTCTTGGTGAGCAACCAGTTCGCGCACGCGATGGGCGAGGGCTTTCCGACCGGGCAGGGCGTGTTCTGGGCCTGGGAGCTGTTCTCCGGCATCAGCTTCTCGGTCGGCTTCGCGCTGATGGCCAATATCGCGGCGATCTGGGGTTACCTGACTTTTGTCGACTAGCGTCTCGCCATCGTGCATCACTTCGCCGAGGCGCTTGGCGAACACAAGGAAACGCAACTCGCACCGGTACCTTGTCGGCGGCGTCGACTGCGCTAGCAAGTACTGTTCGGCTACCGCGTCGGCCCGATGGTCTCGGTAGAAGCGCCGGCGCAGTTGTCGCCGGGAATGAAGTTTTGATTTCTTGGGTTAGACGTGAGTGGAAAGGGCGGCCCGACGAGAGTCGGGCCATTTTTTTGCTTGCTACGAATTCTGCCACCTAATTATCCGTGCGGCATTTGATTGGTGGCAGATTGCCTTCGTGGACTCGTCCTACGCCGTTGTTTTAGATAAAGAGGCAAGGCTTCACCCCGCTATTAAAATGGATTGCTCCACCTCTCGTTAAGTTTGTCTAAAAGATCAGTTGCTGATTTCTATGGACTCTGTCATAAATGTTGTATGTTTAACATTCAGCACCGCTACGCGAAGAGTGGAGTGGTGGCTGTTAGGCGGCAGGAGCTAGGGCAGGGGCTTGCTCGCAGTTTCAAGGACGCCGTCGTATCGATAGCAAGCGACATCCGTCGCCGTCTATTGGCACCACGGTGTCTCGGTAAGACCCCAAGCGTAGAATTGCCGCTGCATCGGATACCCTTTCCCATATGAGGAGGCAACTATGAAACGATGGATCATCGGTGGCTTGGTGGCGGGCATCGCTACGTTGGCGAGTGCGACCAGCCAAGTGAGCCCGCACAACGTCCCTGATGTACAAAACCAGATGCCCGAAAAGCTGGCGCTGAATGATCGAGATGCGAACTCGCTGGCCGCTAAGGATGGCGCCTATAGCGATGGACAACACCACGACGGCGAGCACCACGACGGCGAGCACCATGACGTAGATCACGGTGACAGTGGTCACGGCGGTAGTGACAGCAGCGGTGGAGACCATGGTGGCAGCAGTGGTCATGATGGTAACGGTGGCCACGATGGTGGCAATGGCGGCGGCGGTGGCAACGATTAGTTGCTAACTATGGTCTGAGCAGGTCGCGAAGCCCAACATCTTTATGAAAATCAATGGATGTTGGGCTTCGTTATTCACGCCGCACACCGAGTCGTCGATAGCGGTTACCTACACGTGCTGTGCAACCCCCGAGGGGTGTGCACCCTACAAAGCCATAGTTTCCCTATCACCGCACCTGCTCCAGCACCCACTCGCGGAACACCCGCACCTTGTACAGGTCGGCCTTCGTCGCCGGGTGCACTAGGTAGTAGGCGTGCAGGCTCGGCACCGGCTTGTCGATCGCCTTGATCAGCAGGCCCTTGTCGAGCTCGTCCTGCACCAGAAACTGCGGCAGCACCGCGATCCCCAGGCCGGTGATCGCCGCCTGGATCACCATGAAGAAATGCTCGAAGCGCGGTCCGCGCAGGCCGCCCTCCACCTCGGCGACGCCGGCCGCGTGCAGCCAGTCGTTCCACGCCTGCGGGCGGGTGGTGTGCTGCAGCAGCGTGTAGTCGAGCAGCTCGCGCGGGTCGGTCAGCGCCGGCTTGCCCTTGAGTAGGCCGGGCGCGCAGACCGGCACGATCTCCTCGCCCATCAGCCGGTGGCAGATCGCCCCCGGCCACAACGCCGGCCCGAAGTGGATCGCCACGTCCACCTCCTCCTTGTCGAAGTCGAACGGCCGAACCTGAGTGACCAGGTTGAGCTGGATGTCCGGATAGCGCGCGGCGAAGTCGCCGAGACGCGGCACCAGCCAGCGCGAGCCGAAGGTCGGCAGGATCGCCACGGTCAGCGTGCCGCCCTCGCCGCTGTACGCCATCAGCTGCAGCGTGGCCGCCTCGGCGCGATCGAGCACGTCCTGGATCGCCGCCGCGTACGCCTCGCCGGCGGTGGTCAGCACCAGGCGCTGCTTGACGCGTTCGAACAGCGCCCGGCCGAGGAAGTCCTCGAGCGCGCGGATCTGCCGGCTGACCGCGCTCTGCGTCAGGTTCAGTTCTTCGGCGGCGCGGGTGAAGCTCAGGTGGCGGACGGCCGCTTCGAAGCACTGCAGCGCCATCAGCGAGGGTAGGGTACGACGCATGGTAGTTGATGAGTTTTCGGAATGAAGTCAGCAGAATACATCGCTTGAGGGGTGCCGGGAATCGGTCGAGACTTCAGATCATTGCAAGGCCGGCCCCGCAGCCGACCCGTATCCCGAACGGCAACACCCCGAACGAAAGGTATTCCGAAATGGCACACACCCAGGCAGATTTCGAACGCAGCCAACTGTGGCAATTGCTGGAAGCGACGACCGGTCGCGCTACCACCGCGGCGCTGTTCGAGATGATCGTGGTCGACGCGCCGCTGTTGGCCGAAGCCGGCGACACGGTGCCGCGCGTGATCCTCGCCCAGGCGATGAACATGCAGCTGTTCGCGAAGAACCTGGAGGCAGTGCCGGAAGGCAAGGCGTACGTGGCCGAGAAGCTCGCCGCCGGCGGCCAGGTGGTGTTCGATCATGGCGCGCTGCGCACCGTTTCCGCCGCCAACACCGGCGCGCTGCCGGCCGGCGAATTGGCGTTCAAGCGCCTGCTCGAGCCGCTCGGCTTCGCCGTTGCCGGCCTGTACCCGCTGGCCCGCCTGAAGATGACCGGCCGCGCCTACTGTCATCTCGACGCGCCGGAGACGGTCGCGCAGTTCTTCGTTTCGGAGCTGCACGTCGACCAGTTCTCGCCGGCGTTCCAGCAGGCGGTCGAGACCGTGGTCGCCAGCTCGCGCGACCCGCTGAGCGCTCGCGACAAGGCGCTGCTCGTCAAGCTGGCCGAAGCCCGCTCGCTGCCGTTCGCCGAGGCGGTCGAGCTGCTGCCCCAGCTCGTCGGCTGTTTCGCCGTCCAACACGACACGCCGAGCCTCGCGGCCTACGAGACGCTGCTGGCCGAGTCGGCCGAGATGGCCTGGATCGCCACCGAGGGCAACTGCTTCAACCACGCCACCGACCATGTCGACGACGTGTTCGCGGTGGCCGACGCGCTGCGTGCCCGTGGCTTGCCGATCAAGGACAAGGTCGAGGTATCGGCTGCGGGTTCGGTGCGCCAGACCGCGTTCAAGGCAACCTTGGTCGAGCGTATTTTCCGCGCCGCCGACGGCTCGATGGTGACCCGCACCGTGCCGGGCTCGTTCTACGAATTCATCACCCGCGATGTCATCACCGACCCGGCCACGGGCGAGCAGAAGCGCGACCTGCGCTTCGACAGCTCGAACGCGCAGGGTATTTTCAAGATGACCGCGGCCGCCTGCTAAGAGCCGCCAACAACCCCTACCGGCGTCGTTGCCTTGCTCTCGCACTGTCTACGGCAGGGAGGCGAGCAGGACCGCTTCGCTGTGGTTTGTTGACGACTCTTGTGGCCATACCGAGTAACGACGTTTCCTGAGCGGCAACCTTGGTGCCCGTGTTGTCCGACACGGGCACATTTTTCAGCCTGCCGCGCTACCCTGTTGCAACGCACCGTCCCGAGCCCAGCATGATTCCTCGCCTGACCGACCGCCCCGTCTCCGACTCGCTCTACCTCGACTTCGTCGCCGAGCTGCGCGTACGCGGCTTCGAGGGCGAGCTGAGCTCGAGCTACGCCGACCGCACCGTGCTCGCCACCGACAACTCGATCTACCAGGTGTGGCCGCAGGTGATCGCGTTCCCGAAGCACGTCGACGACCTGGTGCGCTTGGCGAAGCTGTCCGGCGAGTCGCGCTTCCAAACGCTCAGGTTCAGCCCGCGCGGCGGCGGTACCGGCACCAACGGCCAGTCGCTCAGCGACGGGGTGATCGTCGACGTGTCGCGGCACATGAATCGGATTCTCGAGATCAACGTCGAGGAGCGCTGGGTGCGGGTCGAGGCCGGGGTGGTGAAGGACCAGCTCAACGCCGCGCTCAAGCCCTACGGCCTGTTCTTCGCGCCGGAGCTGTCGACCTCGAACCGCGCGACGATAGGCGGGATGATCAACACTGACGCCAGCGGCCAGGGCTCCTGCCTGTACGGCAAGACCCGTGACCATGTGCTGGAGCTGAGAACGGTGCTGCTCGACGGCACACTGTGGCACTCGCAAGCCTTGGCCGAAGCGGAACTCGACGTCATCAAGCAGCGCGACGACCGGGTCGGGGCGGTGCATCGCTTGCTCGACGGCATCCAGCGCGACCACGCCGCGCTGATCGCCGCGAAGTTTCCGAAGCTGAACCGCTGCCTCACCGGCTACGACCTGGCGCACATCCGCGACGAGCAAGGGCACTTCAACCTCAACAACATCCTGTGCGGCGCCGAGGGCACGCTGGGCCTCGTCACCGAGGCCAAGCTCAATGTGCTGCCAATCCCGCGTTGCAGTGCCCTGGTCAACGTCCACTATGTCACGTTCGACGCCGCGCTGCGCGACGCGCCAGCGCTGATGGCGCTGCAAGCCGCGTCGATCGAGACGGTCGACTCCAAGGTACTGGGCCTCGCCCGCCAGGACATCGTCTGGCACGGCGTGCGCGAGTTCTTCCCCGACGATGACGTGCCGGCGCAGGGCATCAACCTGGTCGAATTCCTCGCCGATGACGAGGCCGCGCTCGAGCGAATGTTGGCCGAAGTGGAGGGCATCCTGGTGCGCGAAGGCCGGGCGCACGGCCGCTGCGGCCACACCGTCGCGCGAGGCGCGGCGGCGGTCGGGCGGATCTGGGGGATGCGCAAGAAGTCGGTCGGCCTGCTCGGCAACCTGCAGGGCGACAAGCGGCCTATCCCCTTCGTCGAGGACACGGCGGTGCCGCCGGAGAACCTCGCCGACTACATCGCCGAATTCCGCGCGCTGCTCGACGGCCACGGCGTCGCCTACGGCATGTTCGGTCATGTTGACGCCGGCGTGCTGCACGTGCGCCCGGTCATCGACATGAAGGACCCGGAGCAGGAGAAGCTGGTGCGCAGCATCACCGACGGCGTGGTCGCGCTGACGCGCAAATACCACGGCCTCTTGTGGGGCGAGCACGGCAAGGGGGTGCGCTCGGAGTACGCGCCCGAGTTCTTCGGCTCGCTCTACCCGTGCCTGCAAGAGATCAAGGCCGCGTTCGACCCGCACAACCAGCTCAACCCCGGCAAGATCGCCGCACCGCCCGGCGCCGAGCTGTGGAAGATCGACGAGGTGCCGACGCGCGGCCAGCACGACCGGGTGATTCCCATTTCGGTGCGGCAGGGCTTTGATGAGGCGCTGCACTGCAACGGCAACGGCGCCTGCTACAACTTCGACCCGGACGATGCGATGTGCCCGTCGTGGAAGGGCACGCGCGAGCGCCGCCACTCGCCGAAGGGCCGCGCCTCGCTCTTGCGCGAATGGCTGCGCCAGCTCTCGCTCGCCGGCGTCGACCCCTTGGCCGAAAGCGCGCGGCTGCGCCGGCAGGGCGTGCTGTCCGGCCTGGCGGGGAAGGTGCGTAACACCTTCGCGAAGCGCCGCGGCGAAGCGGACTTCTCGCACGAGGTGATGGAGGCTATGCAGGGGTGTCTGGCCTGCAAGTCCTGCGTCGGCCAGTGCCCGATCAAGGTCGACGTGCCGGAGTTCCGCTCCAAGTTTCTCGAGCTCTACTACGGCCGCTACCTGCGCCCGGTGAAGGACTATTTGATCGGCTCGCTGGAATTCATGCTGCCCTTGGCCGCGCGCGTACCGGGGCTGTACAACGCGCTGGTCGGCAGTGCCGCCGGCCGGGCGCTGATGCGCCGCATCGGGTTGGTCGAAAGCCCGCTGTTGACCGGCATCGACCTCACGGCCGAACTGCGCCGCCGCGGCTACGCGCTCGCGACGCCCCAGGCCTTGCAAAGCTTGGCCGAAGCCGAGCGAGCGCGCGCGGTGATCGTCGTCCAGGATGCGTTCACCAGCTATTTCGAGACCGAGCTACTGCTCGACCTGTTCGCGCTGCTGCGCGAGCTGGGCTTTACCCCCTTGCTCGCGCCGTTCCGCGCCAACGGCAAGCCGCTGCACGTGCACGGCTTCCTAGGCGCGTTCCGCAAGGTCGCCACCGCCAATGCCGAGAGCTTGCACGCGCTGAGTGCGAGCGGCATCCCGCTGGTCGGGCTCGACCCGTCGATGACGCTGACCTACCGCGCCGAATACGCGAAGACGCTGGGCAAGGACGCCGTGCCGAACGTGCAGCTGCTGCAGGAATGGCTGGCGAGCCGGCTCGACGCGCTGCCCCAGCGGGCGGCTCGTCCGGGCAGCGGCTACACGCTGCTGCCGCACTGCACCGAGAAGACCAACGCGCCGGCCGCGGGCGACGACTGGCAGAAGGTGTTCGCCGCGCTCGGTGTGAAGCTGGCGAGCCAGAGCGCCGGCTGCTGCGGCATGGCCGGCACCTACGGCCACGAGGCGGACAAGCGGGAAATGTCCAAGACGATCTACGGGTTGAGCTGGGCGAAGCTCGTCGAGGCCGGGAGCGACACGCTGCTCGCGACCGGCTATTCCTGTCGCTGCCAGGTCGAGCTGATCGACGGGGTGAAGTTGGCCCACCCGCTGCAGGCGTTGCTGCGCGAGCTGAAAGCCGCCTAACTCGATTCGGGCTAGGAGGGGGTCAAGAAAAACGCCGGGGCTCGCCCCGGCGTTTTCGTCCCTTCACGCTGCCATCACAGCCTGAAATTCCCGACCAGCTTCTCGAGATTGTCCGACAGGCTGCGCAGTTGGGCGACCGAGTCGGCGACTTCGCCGACCACCTGGCCGTTCGACTGCGCCATGCTGCTGATCCTCTCGACATTCTGCGCGATCTCGACGCTGGCCGCCGACTGTTCGCGGGTCGACGCGGCGATGTCGACCATCCTTGTCATCAACTCGTCGGTGCGCTCGCTAACCTGGCGCATGGTCTGGTTGGCGTCCTCGGTCACGCCGGCGCTGGTCACCACCAGGCCGCGGGTGTGCTCGACCTCGTCGACCGCGTCGCGGGTCTCGGCCCGGATCGCGGTGACGATGCGGCTGATGTCGAGCGTCGCCTCGGCGGTACGGGCGGCCAGCTGGCGCACCTCGTCGGCGACGACGGCGAAGCCGCGCCCGGTCTCGCCGGCGCGCGCCGCTTCGATCGCGGCGTTGAGCGCCAACAAATTGGTCTGGTCGGCGATGTCCTTGATCACCCGCAGGATCGTGGTCACCTCCTCGGAGCGTTGGCCGAGGCTCGCCATTCGCTCGGTCAATGCATGCATGGTCTGGGTGACGTTGGCGATGTCGGCGCTGACGCGGGCGACGGTGGCGACGCTGGTCTCGGTGAGCTCTCCGGTATTGCGCGCCATGTGCTCCGCCTGCTGCGCAGTGTCGGCGATGTGCTGGACGCTGACGGTGACTTCTTCGACGCCGGCCGCCGTCGCGCTGGCCGCTTCCGACTGCTGCAACGACGACGCCTGTACCACCTCGGCCGATGCGGCCAGCTGCGTCGCCGAACGCGATACCGCCTCGCTCTGCGTCCTCACCTCGATGAACATCTCGCGCAGGCTGGCGATGAAGCGGTTGAAGGCGTCGGCGGTACGGCCGATCTCGTCGCGGTTGGCGACTTCGATGCGGGCGGTCAGGTCGCCCTTGCCGGAGGTCAGCTCTTCCATCGTGTCGGCCAGGTTCGACAGCGGCCGGGTCAGGTAGCTCACCACCGCGTACAACACCGCGAGGATCGCGAGCAGTGCGGCCACCCCGATCGCGATCGCGGTATTGCGCAGCTTGACGGCCGGGGCGGTGATCGCGGCGGTCGGCACGTTCACGCCGAGCGACCAGTACTGGCCGGTGTCGCCGACCTTGATCGGGCGGAAGAAGTGCGTAAAGCCGTCCGATTCGAACACGACGCCGCTACCCTGTTTCGCCTTGGGCAGCGCTTGCGCCAGTTCGGTGCCGGGTTCGACCGGCTTGCCGAGTTTCTGCGCGTCCGGGTTGACGACGTACAGGCCGCCCTCGGAGACCAGCTGGATATAGCCGGTGTCGTACGGATGCTGGCTGCCCAGATCCTTCTGCAGATCGTCCAGCATCAGGTCGGCGGCGGTCACGCCGAGGAAGCGGCCGTTACCGTCCTTGATGGCGTAGACCAGCGAGCTTTCCAGCACTTTCTGACCGTTCACCTCGTACGGATAGGGCTCGGTGATGGTGTCCTGTCGGCGCTTCTTCGGCGTGTAGTAGAAGTCGCCCCAGCCCGGCTTTTCGTAGTCCGGCTGGTAGGTCTCCGGGTGCTCCTTGTATTGGGGGAAGCTCTTCACCCGGTCGGTTGACATCATCACGTCGACGGTCGCCTTGCCGTCCTTGCCGCGCGTCATGTACGGGGTGTAGCGGCCGGTCGGGTCCTGTTTCGGCCAGTCGAAGCGGTAGGCGTTGTCGTTGCCATCGAACGCGTTCGGCTCCCACAGCATCCACAGGCCGGTGATGCCCGGTGCGTCGTTCAGCAGGCCGAGGATCAGATTGTCGACGGTCTTGCGCTCGGCCTTGCCGCTGGCCTTCAGCGCCAGCACCGACTGCGCCAGCTGGCGCGGCAGCAGCAGTGTGGTGTCGAGTTTGGTCTGGACCTGCTGCGCATAGCTATCGGCCTGCTGCTGCGCCTGCTGATGGCCGGCCTCTTCGGCGCGGTCGTAGCTCATCTTGACGATCAGCCCGACCATTACCGCAAAACCGATAAAGATGGCCGCGGCGGCTACCAGGACTATTTTTGTCCGCAAATGTCCCCATTTGCCTTGTTGCTCCATTACTTCTCCCCCGGCAGTCTGACTGCTGCGCTTAGTTAAAACACGGTGCGTTATATGCGCATGGTTTGTTGTGATTAACGTGTACCACAAGCCATTTTTGTCTGACATATTTCGACGCTGCAACGTGTGAAATTACGCAAAATGAATTGTTATTTCACTTTAAAAATGCCAATTACGATGACGGGTCGGGAGTAACGAGTCAGCCGCCGGACCGGGAAGCGAGTGGGCTGTAGGCGGCAGGAGGGGGCGGCCGAGTGGGGCCAGCGCGGCCGTTCGGCCAACTTGTTCCCCGGGCGTGACTAGGCGCAAGATGACAGGCCTGAACGAGTGGGGCCTTGCATGCGTCAAACCGGTTTCGGTGGCCGCTCATTCATCCAAGGAGCTTGATCATGCCCTTGTTCACCAGGCGTGCCGCAGGGCTTCGGCTCGAGCGCATGCAGGCTTCCAGCCAGTACGCCGACGGTGGCTTCGTCAACACCTATCCGTCCAGCGCGGTGCGCAGCAGCGAGAAGCCTCGGCCGACCTTGACCGACTTCCTGTTCCGCGGCGAGGGGCGGGTGCCTGCGCGGCCGCTGCCCTCGGTCGACCCGCGCGACGGCTGGCAGCAGGACGCCGACACCGGCCTGCGCGCCACCTGGCTCGGCCATTCGACCGTGCTGCTGGAAATCGACGGCCTGCGGGTGCTGACCGACCCGGTGTGGGGCCAGCGCGCCTCGCCGTTCTCCTTCATGGGGCCCAAGCGCTTCCAGCCGGTGCCGGTCGATATCGCCGCCTTACCGCCGCTCGATGCGGTGCTGATCTCGCACGACCACTACGACCACCTCGATTACCCGACCATCCGGGCTCTTGCCAAGTTGCCGGTGCCATTCATCACCTCGCTCGGCGTCGGGATGCACCTGGAAGCCTGGGGCGTTCTGCCTGAGCGCATCACCGAACTCGACTGGTGGGAGCGCATCGAGCTGCCGGGCGGGCTGAGCTTCACCGCCGCGCCGTCGCACCATTTTTCCGGGCGCGGCCTGCACGACCGCAACGGCACGCTCTGGTCGTCGTTTGTCGTGCAGGGCGAGCGGCATTCGGTGTTCTTCAGCGGCGATACCGGCCTGTCGCCGGCCTTTACCGAGATAGGCGAGCGGCTCGGGCCGTTCGACCTGGTGATGATCGAGGTCGGGGCCTTTCATCCGTCCTGGGGCAATGTGCACCTGGGGCCGGACAACGCCTTGCTGGCGTGGGCGCAGCTGGGCAGCGGCCGCTTGCTGCCGGTGCACTGGGGCACCTTCAACCTGGCGATGCACCCGTGGGCCCAGCCGGCCGAGGTGCTGCTGGCGAAGGCGCCGGAGGGGCTGATGATGCCGCGCCTCGGCGAGCCGGTCGAACCGGCCCGGGTGGAGGCGGTGGTGCCGTGGTGGCGCGACGTGGCCGAAGGGCATTGGCAGGACTCCGCGCTGCAGGCGGCCGAGTTCCTGGTGCTGCCGGGGAAGGACTAGAGCTACCCAGTCGCGCCGAGCCTTCCTGTCGGTTTGCAAAACGATCGGAACCCTTCTAGAAAACCAGAACAGGTCGCCGTGGCCGCGACGGTCGCCTGAAGGCATTCGACCCAGAGAGCGAGCCTGCTTTCCCTTTCGGCATGCCCCCCTTGATCTGCGGCGCCTCGACGCGAGCACGCGCCTTTTCAATGCTTCACGGCGATTAGCTGTTCCCTCTCACCACTTGGCGGAGAAGGCGGTCCAGATGGCAAAAAAATACCAAAGGCATCGTTGGTGGACGCCCGGCGCGCTGCTGGCGATCGTCTGTTCGCTACCGCTCTTCGCACAAACGGCGGCCGGCGCGGCTGGCGACAAGCTGTTCGAGCCTATCCGTTCTGTGCTGCAGTCTCCGCGTTGCCAGAATTGCCATATTCCCGGCGACAGCCCCCTGCAGTTCGACATGGGCAAGACCCATGCCCAGAACGTGAAGCGAGGCGTGGACGGGAAGGGGATGCCGGGCATGATGTGCGCGACCTGCCATCAGACGCAGAACGCGTCTCCCTCGATGGGCGAGCATGCGCCGCCGGGAGCCCCGCACTGGCAGCTGCCCCCGGCCAACTTGAAAATGGTGTTCCAGGGGCTGTCGCCACGCGATTTGTGCCTCGGACTGCGGGATCCGAAACGGAACGGCGGACGCAGCCTGCAGGACCTGGTCCACCACTTCAGCGAGGACCAGCTCGTCGCCTGGGGCTGGAACCCGGGAAGCAAGCGTACCCCGCCGCCGCTGACGAAGCCGCAGACGGTGGCCGCCGTCAAAGACTGGGTGGCGGCCGGCGCACCCTGCCCGGGGGAGTGAGGGCTCCGACGTTCGCCTCGTTCAACACCGGCCTCTCAGCAAAGCCCGAGTGGCCGACCGGTTAACAGCAAAAGGACGACTCCGATGATCAAGTTCACGCTCAACGGTAAGGCGCACTCGTTCGGCGGCGACCCCACGATGCCGCTGCTGTGGTACCTGCGCGATGAATTAGCGCTGACCGGCACGAAGTACGGTTGTGGCATGGCGCTGTGCGGCGCCTGTACCGTCCATCTCGATGGGCTGCCGGTGCGTTCTTGTGTCACGCCGGTCAGCGCGGCCGACGGCAAGAAGATCACGACCATCGAAGGGGTGGATGCCGACCGGGTCGGCAAAGCCGTCCAGGCCGCCTGGCGCAAGCTGGATGTGGTGCAGTGCGGTTACTGCCAGTCGGGTCAAATCATGACGGCAACGGCGCTGCTTGCCAGCAACAAAAACCCGAGCGATACCGACATCGATAACGCGATGAGCGGCAACATCTGCCGTTGCGGCACCTACGTGCGCATCCGCGCCGCCATCCACGAAGCCGCCCGCGCGCTGGCGTAAAGGAGACTGCTCATGGGAATCGCCAATCGTAACGAGCCGTCGCCTAACGCCGAGACCGAGACGGAGATCGTCAACGTCAGCCGGCGCCGTTTCGTGCAGGGCATCGGCGGGCTGGCACTGGGGCTGTATCTGGGCCCGGTGCTGGCAGCCCGCAAGGCCGGAGCCGCAGCAGGCGGCTTCGAGCCGAATGCCTTTGTGCGGATCGGTGCGGACGATTCCGTCACCGTCATCGCCAAACATATCGAAATGGGGCAGGGCAGCTACACCGGCCTCGCGACGCTGGTCGCCGAGGAGTTGGACGCCGACTGGAGCCGAGTGACGGTGGAAGGGGCGCCGGCCGACGTCAAACGCTACAAGAACCTGTTCCTTGGTGTGCAGGGCACCGGCGGCAGCACCGCGATGGCCAATTCGTTCGAGCAGATGCGCAAGGCCGGCGCGACGGCCCGGGCGATGCTGGTGTCGGCCGCCGCGCGGCAGTGGAAGGTCGCCCCCGACAGTCTCACCGTCAGCCGCGGGGTCGTGCATCACGCCGCCTCGGGGCGCAAAGCGCGGTTCGGCCAACTCGCGGCGGCGGCGGCCAAGCTGCCGGTGCCGCAAGAGGTAAAGCTCAAGGACCCGAAGGCGTTCACGCTGATCGGCAAGCTGGACGTGCCGCGCAAGGACAACGCCGACAAGACCGACGGGCGCGCGCAGTTCACCCAGGACGTCAAGCTGCCCGGCATGTTGGTGGCGGTGGTTGCGCACTCGCCGCGCTTCGGCGCGACGGTGAAGAGCGTCGACGCCAGCAAGGCCAAGGCGATCCCCGGCGTGGTCGCGGTGGTGCCGTACGCCGGCACCGCGCACACCTTCGCTGGCGTGGCGGTGCTGGCCAAGAACACCTGGGTGGCCAAGAAGGGCCGCGACGCGCTCGAGGTGCAGTGGGACGAGAGCCGTGCGTTCAAGCTCGGCAGCGACGAGATCATGGCGCAGTACCGCCAGGCGGCCGCCCAACCGGGACTGGTCGTGCATCAGTCGGGCGACGTCGCCGCGGCGCTGGCCAAGCCGGCTAAGCTGATCGAGGCCGACTACCAGTTTCCGTACCTCGCGCACGCGGCGATGGAGCCGATGAACTGCCTGGTCCGCCTGTCGGGCGGTCGCTGCGAAGTCTGGAACGGCGAACAGTTCCAGACCGTTGACCAGGGTACGATCGCCAAGCAGCTGGGCATCCCGGCGGAGAAGGTGTCGATCACCCAGCTCTACGCCGGCGGCAGCTTTGGCCGACGTGCGTCGCCGTTTTCGGACTATCTGTCCGAGGCGGTGGCGGTGGCGCAGGCGGCCGGCAAACACGGCGTGCACGCGCCGATCAAGCTGGTGTGGACACGGGAGGAGGACACCCGCGGCGGCTACTACCGGCCGCTGTTCTTCCATCGTGCCTGGCTGGCGCTCGACGCGGCCGGCAATCTGGTCGGCTGGCATCAGCGCTTGGTCGGCCAGTCTATCCTGACCGGCACGCCGCTTGAGCAGTTCGGGGTGAAGAACGGCGTCGACTCGACGTCGGCCGAAGGCGCGGGCGAGCCCTACGACATCCCGAATAGGCGGATCGAGCTCTCCACGCCGACCAATATCCATGTGCCGGTGCTGTGGTTCCGTTCGGTAGGACACACGCACACCGCGTTTGCGACCGAGACGCTGCTCGACGAGGCGGCGGTCGCCGCCGGTAAGGACCCGGTCGAGTTTCGCCGCCCGCTGCTCGCCAAGCATCCGCGCCATTGGGGCGTGCTGGCGCTGGCGGCGGAGAAGGCCGGCTGGGGCACGCCGCTCAAGCCCGGCGCGCCGGGCGAGAAGCGCGGCCGCGGCATCGCGGTGCACGAATCGTTCAACAGCTATGTCGCCCAGGTGGCCGAGGTGACGGTCAAGCCCGACGGCAGCCTCAGGGTGGACCGGGTGGTGTGCGCGGTCGATTGCGGCCTGGCGATCAACCCGGACGTGATCAAGGCGCAGATGGAGGGCGGGATCGGCTTCGGCCTGTCCGCCGCGTTGCATGGCGCGATCACGCTCAAGGATGGGGTGGTCGAACAGTCGAACTTCCACGACTACCCGGTCTTGCGCATCAACGAGATGCCGGCGGTCGAGGTGCACATCGTGCCGTCGGCCGAAAAGCCGACCGGGGTGGGCGAGCCGGGCGTGCCGCCGATCGCGCCGGCGGTGGCCAACGCGGTGTACGCGGCGACCGGTAAACGCATCCGCACCTTGCCGTTCGGCGAGCAGCTGAAGCCCGCTTCGGCCTGAGGTAAGGCCAGTCAAGGTTGGCCGAAAGCCGCTGCCGGAGCCGATCCGGCAGCGGCTTTGTCCGTTGGCGGATCAGGCGGCATCGACCACGCCGCAGACGAGGTGCGCGCCGCCACTGCCCGGTCTTCTTAAGGAAATCGGCCTAGGTCAAATGCATGGAAGGTACCGCGCCGCCGGAGTTCCGGGCCGCCGGCAATTGCGTCATGATGGGAGGAACATAAGCCCGTATTGAGGAGCCGGCCATGGCGACCCGCGACAATGTGCAACTGCTGATCATCGATCCGCAAAACGACTTCTGCGATATCCCCGGCGCGGCGCTGCCGGTGGCGGGAGCCAGTGCCGACCTAGAGCGTGTCGCTGAGCTGATCGACCGCTACGGCGAGCGGCTCTCGGGCATCACGGTGACGCTGGACAGCCACCACAGCTACGACATCGCTCACGGCAGCTACTGGCGCGACGCCGAGGGCAGGCAACCGCTGCACACGCCGATCACGCTGGCCGACGTCGAGGCCGGCCGATGGCAGACTGTCGACCCGGCCAAGCGAGCGCATGCGCTCGACTACCTGGCCGATGTGGGCCTGTATATTTGGCCCGAGCACTGCCTGATCGGCAGCTGGGGGCACAATATCTACGCGCCGCTCAACGCGGCGCTGCAAGGCTGGGAGCGGCTGCGTCGGCAGGCGGTGACGCCGCTGTTCAAGGGTCTCAACCCCGACACCGAGCATTTTTCCGCCTTCGAGGCCGATCGCCCCCTGGCTACCGACCCCGACACCCAGTTCGATGCCCGCCGTGTCGCCCATCTCTACCAAGCGGACCGGGTGATCGTCGCCGGCGAGGCGCTGTCACACTGCGTCGCGAGCTCGGTGCGCAGCCTGATCCGTCACCTCGGCGTCGATTTCGCTCGCAAGCTGGTGCTGCTCAGCGACGGCGCGAGCCCGGTGCCCGGCTTCGAGGCGCTGGGCGACGACTTCGTGGCCGAATTCCGCCGGCAGGGCGGACGGCTCGCACGTTGCGACAGCGCCTTCGACTAAGCGCAGGGTTGGCCGAACGGCCGGCTACTTGCGAAACACCAGGCTGAAGTTGTTCGCCGGCATCGGGATCACCTCGTCGAGCGTGAAGCCGGCCGCTTCGGCCAACGTCGTTACGTCTTCCAGATCGCGCACGCCCCATTCCGGGTTGGTCGCGCGCAGCTGCGCGTCGAACGCCGCATTGCTCGGCGCGGTGTGCTTGCCGCCGCGCCGATAGGGGCCGTAGAGATAGAGCACGCCACCGGCTCCCAGCAGACGGCCGGCACCGGCGAACAGCGCTTGAGCCGCCGCCCACGGCGCGATGTGGATCATATTGATGCAGACGATAGCCTGCGCCGCCGCTATGCCCCACGGTTCGCGGCAGACGTCCAGCGCCAGCGGTGCTCTCAGGTTGGCGACGCCGGCGTGGACCACCCACGCCGCGATCGAGTCGCGCGATGCGGCATCCGGGTCGCTCGGCTGCCAGGTGAGGCCGGGCAGCGCGGTGGCGAAATGGGCCGCATGCTGACCGGTGCCGCTGGCGATTTCCAGTACCATGCCGGTGTCCGGTAGCACACGCCGCAGAACGCCGAGGATCGCATCGCGATTGCGTTCGGCGGCCGGCGCAATCTGGCGCGAGTCCGGGCTCACCTCGTTCATTCTCATCCTTTTTCTCCCAACAATGACGGTGCCCTGCTATCTAGCGGAGCGTTGCCGCCTAGTCTGCCCTGTCCGGATGCGGTTTGTCGGACAGGGTGGATAGTGCTGTCGTCGCCTCATCCTGTTTTCATGACAGGTGAGCCGCGGCATTGCGAATGGGCAGCTCGCGCTACCTCTCTTCCCCGTTATCGACTACGCTTGAAAAAATCAATTAAATCAATCTTTCTGGGAAGTTTGTCGCGTGCCCCGTGCTTGGGATTCGGCATGATCCCTCCGGAACCGTCACCGAGCTCAGCGTCAATCCCGTTAGCTCAACCTCCAATAGTAGGTATCTGGATTTCAGCAACAAGACGCATTGCATCAAGCGAGAAGAACACATGATTTGACGGTAGCCGACTCGTGGCGTGCCGCCAGAAGAAACCAGACACGGATTTGTTGTCATGCAGGATGTTAGAACCGTGAATAGAGGCCGTTGTAGCCCGTCCTGAAAGGGCAGGCTGTGGCGGACCCTATCGTCGGGAAGTGCGCGCTGTCGCTAAGGCCCGGTTTGCCGGGGCGGACGATAGCGTGTGCCTTTGTGCATGTCTCACTTTTCCTTGGAGGAATGCCCATGCTTCGATCTCTCCCCGTTCGTCCCGTCCTGCTTGCCTCGGCCGCGTGTGCCTCGTTACTGTTGCTGGGCGGTTGCGCCAGCAACGGCGACCTGGACAAGGTGCGCACGATGGCGATGCAGGCGCAGCAGAGCGCCGATCGCGCCAATCAGTCGGCGGCTGCCGCCAACCAGAAGGCCGATCAGGCGCTGAGCACGGCAAATCAGGCCAATCAGACCGCCAATGACACCAACGAAAAACTCAACCGGATGTTCAAGAAGACCATGATGAAGTGAGGCCTGACGGGTGGCTCTGCGCAAACGGACGTGCTGGTCCGGCGTTCAGCGGATGACCACCCGCATGCCGACTCTTGCCCAATGCGCGAAACGACGCAGTTGAGCATCGCTGAGCGCCACGCAGCCTTCCGTCCAATCGTATTGCTGATGAACCGTTGAGTCGCCGTGGCCGACGCCGTGGATGCCGATGCCGCCACCGAGCAGGGTGTCCTGCGGAGGCAGACGATGCTCATGCCTTGCCTCGGCGATAGCGTCGAAGCTGTCGGCGTCGAGCCGGTGGGCCTCGATGGCTTGTTCGGCGTGTTCGGGAGTGGGGTAGTCGAGTTCGTAGAAGGTAGTGAAACGCGTAGAAGGGCGAATCCGCACGATGCGGTAGTCGCCAAGCGGGGTGGTTTCGTCGCCATGGTAATGCATCGGGGCGACGCCGCCGCGACCGAGGGAGATATTGTCGAACCGGTCGAGCGCGTTGTCGGCGCCAGAGTACACGGTCAATGTGCGGGCTTCCGTGTCAACCAACACCCAGTTCCCTGGGGCGGCCCAGGCCGATGCGCCGAGCGCCAGCCACAGCAGTAGCATCGACGCAAGTCGTATAATTAACTTATGTATCAGCATTGTTACTCATAACTATGATGGAAAAATTACCTTGGCGCAGGGCCTGCATGGTCGCTGCGGCCGCCGGCTTTGTCGCCGCCAACACATCAGCGGCTACCTTCGAGCTTCCGACCGACGGTTCCACCGTGGTCGGGCAGGTGGTGATAGTCAACCCGAGCTCGGACAATTCCTTGCTAGACATCGCTCGACACTTCGATGTGGGCTATGAGGAAATCGTGGCCGCCAATCCCGGCGTGTCGGTGTGGCTGGGGGCAAAACGCGTCGTCGTGCCAAGCCAGTTCATTTTGCCACCGAAGCCGTGGAAAGGGGTGGTGGTGAATATCCCGCAGCGCCGCCTGTATTACTTCCCTCCGGCGGCGAAGGGCCAGCCGCAGCAGGTGATCACCTACCCGACGAGTATCGCGCGGGAGGGTTGGTCGACTCCGCTCGGCCCCACCAAGATCGTCGCGAAATACCGCGACCCGGGCTGGCTCGTGCCGACCAGTATCCGCGCCGAGCACCTGAAGGAAGAGGGCGTCGAGCTGCCGGAGTACGTGCCGCCGGGGCCGGATAATCCGATGGGGATGCTCGCGATGCAGACCGGCTTCCCCGGCATCTTCATCCACGCCACCAACAAGCCATGGGGCGTCGGCTTGCGTACCAGCCACGGTTGCATCCACCTCTATCCCGAGGACGCGGCGCAGATCTTCCCGATGATGGCCAAGAGCACGCCGGTGCGGATCATCGACGAGCCGGTGCTGGTCGGCAACGATCACGGGCGCTGGGTGATGACCTCGTACGAGCCGGTGAAGGAATACCCGGACAAACGCCCGCTCGCCGAGCGAGCGCAGGCGGTGCTGGCGGCTCTGGCGAACGTGGACGCTCAGGCTTCGGTTGCACCGGTCGAGGTGGACCCGGCACGCGTCGCAAGGCTGAGCCGCACGCCGCAGTCTGTGCCGATGGCCCTGTCGCCCTATCAGCAGGATCTGCCTTACTGGCTGCGAACCATCAAGGTTCAGGCCTACAACTATCCGCCGTATGGGATGGAGGCCAACAATGCGATGGTGCCGCCGACACTGGTGCCGGCCGGGGCGTCGGCCCCGGTTGGCGAGAGGCCGTGAAACGGCCGTAGCGGATCGCTGCTTGGCGTGTCCCCGTTGCCCCCTGGGAATACCAGTGCCGCTGAACGGCTCTGGTATTCCAGGGGGCAACGTTGGTTTTCGGCGCCTATTCTTCAATTGATCCGTCAAAACGTTATTTTTATGACAGGCCAGAATACAGACATGGCGTCCCAACTTGCCTTCTTGCCATGGCCTGTCGTTGCCTGAACGAGGCAGGGGTGGTGTGGCAGTTTGCCCATATAGTTAGTTTTCTAACTAACTATAATCATGGTAATATTAACCATGGAAAGCATCGACGTATTACGTCTCCAACTAACGGGTGCACTGCTACAGGTCGGCCGGCGATGGCGCCAGGTCTCGCATGATGTGGTGACCGTCTACGGTGTTTCGGCATCCTGTGCGACGGCACTCATCTTCATCGGTCGACTCGGCGAGGGGGTGAACCAGGCTGCCCTGGCGGAGCAGATCGGTATCGAAGGGGCCTCCCTCGTGCGTCTGATCGATCAATTGAGCGACGCTGGGCTGGTTCGCCGAGAAAGAGGGACGACAGACCGCCGCGCCAGAACCCTCTGGTTTACCGAGCAGGGTAGGGAGCTGACCGAAACGATCGAGGCCGAGCTGGTCGGACTCAGAGCGAGCGTGTTGAAAGACATCAGTCGGCAGGATCTGGAGGCGACGCTACGCGTCTTCCACGCGCTGGAAATGGCGGCATCACCCACCCACTCATCCACATCCTGACCGAACAGATTCTGCAAGATGATCACTTTGCCCTCCTGGCGCGACTGGCTGTTCTCGGCCAAGGCGTTTACCGCCGCCATGCTGGCGCTGTATATCGCGCTGATGCTCGGCCTGCCGCGCCCGTACTGGGCGATGGCGACCGTGTACATCGTGTCGCACCCCATGACCGGCGCGACCCGTTCCAAGGCGCTGTACCGCGCCTGCGGCACCCTGATCGGGGCCTCGGCGGCAGTGCTGTTCGTGCCGCTGTTCGTCAACGCCCCGGTATTGCTGAGCCTGGTGATGTCGCTGTGGATGGGCACGCTGCTCTCCCTGTCGCTGCTCGACCGCACCCCGCGTAGCTACGTCTTCATGCTGGCGGCCTATTCCTTGCTGATCATCGGCCTACCGACGGTGTTCCACCCGGAGATGGTGTTCGACGTTGCAGTGGCGCGCAGCGAGGAGATCCTGCTCGGCATCGTCTGCGCCAGCGTGGTGGCCACGCTGGTGTTTCCGAGCAAGGTGACGCCGGTGCTGAGCGCGCGCATCAATGCCTGGCTCAAGGACGCGGCGCTGTGGGCGGCCGAGACGCTGTCGCCGGCAGCCGCCGCGGCCAGCGACCGTCCGGCCAGCCGCCATCGCCTGGCGGCCGACATCCTGGCGCTGGACCAGCTGATCACCCACCTCTCCTATGATTCGGGCAGCGCCCGCGCGGTACGCCATGCGCGTGAGCTGCGCGGCCGGATGAGCATGCTGCTGCCGATCCTGTCGTCGCTGAGCGCCAACGTCGCCACGCTGCGGCGGCTGCCACAGGGCATGCCGGCCGAGCTGACGCGGCAGATGGACGAGATCGCCGCCTGGATGTGCCGCCGCGACGGCGCCCGCGGCGAGGCGGCGCGTCTCTTGGACGAGCTGGCGGCGCCGGCCGAAGTGGCCGGTCTCGGCTGGGCCGAACTGGTCGGCGCCCATGTGCGGGCGCGGCTGCGCTCGCTGATCTATCTGTGGCAGGACTGCCTGGCGCTGCAAGCGATGATCGCGACCGGCGAGGCGGGCGAGGGCTGGCAGCCGGCGTACAGCCGCTGGGAGGTCGGCGGCAAGACTCGCCACTACGACTACGGCATGCTGCTGTTTTCGGCCGGCATGGCCTCGCTTGGCATCTTCATCGCCAGCCTGATCTGGATCGGCTTGGGCTGGGAGGACGGCGTCAGCGGCGTCATCCTCGGCGGGGTGGCCTGTTGCTTCTTCGCCTCGCAGGACGAACCGGCGCCGCTGATCAATCTCTTCTTCGTGTGGACCTGCGTCAGCATCGTGCTGTCGGCGGTGCTGCTGTTCGCGGTGATCCCGGCCTCGCACGAGTTCGAGACGCTGGTGGCGTTGCTGGCACTGCCATTCCTCGCCATCGGCGCGCTGATCGCCCAGCCCAGGTTCAACATGATCGCGATGCTCTTGACGGTGAACACCGCGAATTTCCTCGGTCTGCAGGGGGCCTACGACGCCAACTTCACCGTCTTCTTCAACAGCAATATCGCAGGCGTGGTCGGCGTGCTGTACGCACTGATCTGGACGCTGCTGACCCGGCCGTTCGGCACCGGCCTGGCGATCCGCCGCCTAGTGCATTCGAGCTGGAGGGCGCTGGCGCGGATGGCGGCCGGCGAGCACCTCGACGATTACGCCAGGCTGACCGCGAGGATGCTCGACCGCCTGTCCTTGCTGATGCCGCGGCTGGCCGCCAGCGGCCACGACACGCTGACCGACGGCTTCAGCGAGCTGCGCGTCGGCTTCAGCGCGCTCGATCTGCAGCGTGACGAGCACAGGTTGGCCGAACCGGCCCACGGCGCGGTCCAGCAGGTGCTGCAGGCCGTCGCTGGCTATTACCAGCGCTGCGCCGACGAGCGCCGGCCGCTGCCTGCCCCGGCGCAGCTCGCCGCCGACATCGACGCCGCTATCCGCGCGACGGCGGCCGGTGAAGCGAGCCCGGCCGCGCGCGAGGCGCTCAACGCGCTGGTGGAGCTGCGGGTGACGCTGTTCCCGGCCCCGGCCGAAGAGCCCGCCGCCGCGACTACACCCCTCGACCCCACGCCAAGCCTCGGAGCAAGCCAATGATCGGCGAAATCGATATCTACGGGGTGTACATCCCGAGCCTCTTGGTGCTGATGCTGATCGCCTTCGCACTGACCGGTTGCCTGCGTTTCGTGCTGGTGCAGCTCGGTCTCTACAAGGTGGTCTGGCACCGCTCCCTGTTCAACTTTGCCCTTTATGTGATCGTGCTCGGAGGCACGGTCGCGCTGACCCACTGGTTGCAATCATGAAAAATCTCACTCGAAAGCTGGGGCCGGTGCTGCTGACCCTGATCGTCGTCGTCGTCGCCGTGCTGGTCGGCCAGCACCTCTGGGATTACTACACCAACGCGCCGTGGACCCGCGACGGCCACATCCGCGCCGACGTGGTGCAGGTGGCGCCGGACGTCTCCGGCCTGATCACCGACGTCGAGGTCAGCGACAACCAGTTGGTGAAACGTGGCCAGGTCTTGTTCGTGGTCGACCGCGCCCGCTTCGAGCTGGCGCTGCGCCAGGCGCAGGCGGCGGTCGCGGCGCAGCGCGCGACCTTGGCGCAGGCGCGCCGCGAAGCGGCGCGCAACCGCGCGTTGGCCGACCTGGTCGCCAAGGAAAGCCAGGAGGAGAGCGACGCCAAGGTGCAGCAGGGTGAAGCGGCGCTGGCCGCGGCCGACACCGCGGTTAACGTGGCGCGCCTCAATCTGGAGCGCACTGAGGTGGTGAGCCCGGTGGACGGCTACCTGAACGATCGCACCCCGCGCAAGGGCGACTACGTGGCGACCGGCCACCCTGTGCTGTCCATCGTCGACGCGCATTCCTTCCACGTCGACGGCTATTTCGAGGAAACCAAGCTTAACGGCGTGAAGCTGAACCAGCCGGTCGAGATCCAGATCATGGGCGAATCGCGCACTCTGCGCGGCCATGTGCAGAGCATCGCCGCCGGGATCGAGGACCGCGACCGCAGCAACGGCGCGTCGCTGCTGCCGAATGTGAACCCGACCTTCAACTGGGTCCGGCTGGCGCAGCGCATCCCGGTGCGGATCGCGCTCGACGAGGTGCCGGCCGACTTCCGGCTGATCGCCGGCCGCACCGCCACCGTGTCGGTTCAGCAGGCCAAGCCGACCCCATCGACCCAGCCGCAGGGGGCCCGCTCGTGAAACTGCTCCAATCGGCGCTAAGCCTTGCCCTGGCCGGGGCGCTGGCCGCCTGCACCACGGTCGGCCCCGACTACAAGATTCCCGAGCAGGCGGCGCTACGCAATCCGTCCGCCAACGGCCAGTTTGCCGGCGCGCACGGCGACGCGGTGTCACTGGAACCGGTGCCGGCCGGCTGGTGGAAGCTGTACAAGGATCCGGTGCTGAACGGCCTGGTGCAGCAGGCGCTGGTGTCGAACACCAATCTGCGCGTCGCTTCGGCCAACCTGCGCCGCGCGATGGCGGTGATGACCGAGGTCGACGCCGAACGCGGCCTGCACAGCAGCGTGTCGCTGGCGGCCAAACGGGCGCAGGAGTCCGGCGAGGCCTTCCTGGTGCCGGAGAAGCTGCCGGTCGAAAATTTGGCCGACATCGGCATCAGCTTCGCGTATCAGATCGACCTGTTCGGCAAGCTGGCGCGCGGCGAAGAGGCCGCACACGCCAGCGCCGAGGCGAGCATGGCGGCGGTCGACCTGGCCCGCGTCACCGTGGCGGCCGAAACGGTGCGCGCCTATGTGCAGAGCTGTTCGGCCAACCGCGAGCTGCGGGTCGCGCAGCACGAGCTCGACCTGCAGAACCGCGGCGTCGAGGTGGCCCGCCGCCTGTCGGACGCCGGGCGCGGGCGGGTGACCGACGTGGTGCGGGCGCAGTCGCAGGCCGACAGCCTGCGCGCCAACCTGCCGCGTTTCCGGGCCGAAAAGGACGCCGCGCTGTTCCGCTTGGCGGTGCTGGTCGGCAAGACCCCGCAAGAGCTGTTGGCCGCCAAGGTCGACTGCCAGAAGGAGCCGCAGATCGCCCAGGCGATCCCGGTCGGCGACGGCGCGGCGCTGTTGAAGCGGCGCCCGGACGTGCGTGAGGCCGAGCGTCAGCTGGCCGCCGCCACTGCCAAGATCGGCGTGGCCACCGCCGAGCTCTACCCGAGCATCACCATCGGCGCGTCGGCCGGTTTCACCGGCATTCTCGATCATATCGGCGAGGGGCGGACCGAGCGCTGGGGGTTCGGTCCGCTGATCAGCTGGACGATTCCGGACAGCGGTGCGCGTGCCCGCGTGAAAGCGGCCGAGGCCGATACCGATGCGTCGCTCGCCCGCTTCGATGGGGTAGTGTTGAACGCGCTGCGCGAAACCGAGACCGCGCTGAGCTTCTACGCCAAGGACCTGGAGCGCAACGCCGCGCTGCGTTCGGCGCGCGACAATGCCGATGAGGTGGCCCGGCAGAATCGCCGCCTGTACCAGGCAGGGCGTTCCCCGTACCTGTCCAGCCTGGACGCCGACCGCACGCTGGCCAGCGCCGACGCGGCGCTGGCGGCCTCGGACAGCCAGGTGGCGATCGATCAGATCAATCTCTTTCTGGCGCTAGGCGGGGGTTGGGAGTCGACGTCGCACAGTTGAAGTGGGATCGGGCGATTCGACCCGAATGGTTGTATCTAGGTAAAGTGGGGCGGTTCACATGAAGGATGACGCCCAATGACACCAACCAGTCAGAAAATCCGGTTCTTCCGAGAACGCATTCCATCGTTCGAGTGCCAGCCCGGATGTCACGACTGCTGTGGGCCGGTGACCACCTCCACCGAAGAAATGGCGAGGCTTCCGGTCAAGAGCGAGGAGGAGCACGAAGCGGCACTGGCCAATCTGAACTGCCCTCATCTCGGTGCCAAGGGGTGTCAAGTCTACGCAGAACGCCCGCTGATCTGCCGCCTGTTCGGAACGACGCCACGGCTGGCCTGCCCGAATGGCAAGCGGCCCGAGGTGATGATCGATCCGCGAATAGAGCAGCAGATCCACCAGTTTTTTTCGGAGACGCGCCATGTGCTGGTTTGACGGAGAATCAGCGTCGGCGGTCCGATAGGGAGACGATCAACCGCAGCAACGGCGGCAAAACCCGCCGCCTATCAACACCAGCCGCACACCGGTCGAGTCTGCCGGCACTCGCCATGCCGGTTCCGGGCAAGCGCCTGCAACCGGTAACAGTAAAGTTTCTAGAAACGGAATTTGATATAAACATCAAAGAACTAATGGCTTAAAAAGCGCGTCAATCGGGGCTAGCTTTCCGCTGACGCTCCAAACCAGCCCATTGCGTGGGTGTTGAACGTCCGCTTTCCGTGCTGCTCACTGACCGGTTTGGGTCAATTCTGTTGAAAAACTAGCTACCCCGGCAGACCGTCGGCAGAATCATCATGTCGGCGATCGCAGGGGGCATGCAGCATGATGGGGCAGCTATCGAGTGGGCAGGAGCGCCTGTTTTACTCGTTCAATCTGGAAGATCACGTCCCCTGCAACCACCTCTTGCGCAGCATCGATCGCTGTCTTGACCTCAGCGACCTGCGCCAACACCTCGCAGATTTCTATAGCCCGATTGGGCGTCCCTCGATTGATCCTGAGCTGATGATCCGCATGCTGATCGTCGGCTACGGCTACGGCTACGGCTATGGCATCCGCTCCGAGCGGCAGTTGTGCGAAGAGGGGTATTTGAACCTGTCCTATCGCTGGTTCTGCCCGGTTGGGACTGGAAGATGAAGTACCCAATCACTCGACGTTTTCCAAGAATCGACATGGCCGTTTTCGGGAGAGCGGTCTATTTCGCTGGTTGTTTAATGAAGTGCTGCGCCGCTGCATGGACGTAGGTCTGGTCAAGGGCGAAGGATTTGCCGTGGACGCCAGCATCATCAAAGCGGATGCCAGCCGACAGCGTGGCGTAGCTGGGAATGAAGAGGTCAACTGGAACGATCCGGCACTCTGCTCCCGCGCCATACGTGAGTACCTCCATGCGCTTGATAACGACGCGCTGACTGAAACGCTACCTAAGCGTGTTTCACTGACCGATCCTCAGGCCCGCTGGACAGCAGCACCAGGCGGTCCCGCCTTCTTCGCCTACTCCACGAACTACCTGATCGATACCGAGCACGGTGTGATCCTGGATGTGGAAGCCACGCCGGCGCATCGCACTGCCGAGGTCGAGTCCACCAAGACGATGGTTGAGCGCGTCGAAGAACAGTTCGACATCACGCCTGCACGCCTCATTGGCGACACGGCCTATG
>NZ_JBVMAE010000039.1:0-26464 GCF_055597485.1 Crenobacter sp. CS_VA4 | reverse complement strand
CGGTGATCGCGACGATGTTCCAGACCGGCAAGGACATGAAGCACACCTACAAGGAAACCTCGCTCGCCGGTCTGGCGATCGCGGTGCACATCCCGGTGAACGTGCCGGAATGCTGAGATTGGCCTGATAGGTTGGCCGAAGCGTTCGGCCAAGCTCGAGTTGGCAAGACAAAGCCCCGCTTCGGCGGGGCTTTTTGCTGGCCGTGGTGGCACTACGAAGTGCTCAAACGAAGCCCGGGAATCTGTACAGGTTCCCGGGCTTCGTTGCAGGACGGTCAGTCTGAGAGGCTTTGGGTCAACGCCAAGACAGTGCCGTGCCCGCTCAGCGCAACCACGGAATCTCGCTGGCCGCGTAGCGGTGCGCGCGAAACACGCCGTTGGTCGCGCCGGGCAGGTAGGCGCGCGCCGCCTCGTCCGGGTACTCGGCGAAGTAGGGGATGACGTATTCCCACACCACCTCGCCGGCCGGAGTCACCTCGAACAGCCGGCCGAAGTTCGACTCGGTGATGAAGGTGTTGCCGTTGGCGAGCCGCTGCGCACCGCCCATGAACGGGCTGTAGAAGGCATAGCCCGGCGTGTCCTTGTACTGCCAGACGATGGTCTTGGTCGCCGGGGCGACCTCGATGATGCGCGAGTGCGGCATCGACTGGTGCGGCCGGAAGCTGCCATTGTCGAAGACCAGCACGTTGCCGTTGGCGAGCTCGCTCGGGCAGTGCTGCTGCGCGACGATGTCGCTGCCCAATCGCCACAGCACCGCATCGGTGTGCTGGTCGACGGCGATCACGCTGCCGACGCTCCTCAGGCTCAAGAGCACCTTGCCGTTGCTCGCCGGGGTGACCGCGTTGCACATCGGCCAGTGGTAGCGCTCGAACGCCGGGTGCAGCGGGTAGTCGGCCGGGTCGAGGTGTTCCCAGCTGCGCCATTCCCACCGGGTCTGGCCGTCGCGGTCGACCTCCTTGATCACGTCGGCGTAGATCACCCCCGTCCGGCGCCTCGCTACCGGGGATGCCGCCCTGGATCAGCGCAGCGATCTCGGCCGGCAGCGGCTCGACGGTGCTGTACAGCAGGTGGCCGTTCGGCAGCCATTGCGCGTCGTGGTGGTGATGGAGGTCGGTGTGCTCCCAGACGACCTCGCCGTCCGGGGTCACCTCGGCGAACGCGCCGCCGTGCCACACCGCCCAGCCCGGGAACAGCTCGGGCGAGTCCGGGTGCTTGCCGTTGTAGCCGAGGTTGCCGTTGGGCAGCAGCACCGCGTCGCGCCCGGGGCGGTTGGGCAGCTGCCACTGGTGGACGTCGCGGCCGTCGGCGTCGATCAGGTAGACACGGCCGCCGGCGGTCTGCGGGGCGAACAGGGTGTAGCCGCCGGCCGAGCGGGCCGGATCGGCGGCGATCAGGCCGGTACCGTGGCGGCGCAGCGTGATCGGGTCTAGCGTGGACATGCGTAACCTCCGTGACGGGATGCAGGGTCGGCCGGACGCGCGGGGCGCGGGCCGACGGAATGCTTCAAATCGAGGCAGTTTTTATACGGTGGGGCGGCGCGGCCCGTCCAATGCCGCTTGACGCCATGCATATGGCAAATCGGTCCAAGCCCGTCGAAGACTGGAAGAGGATGCAAAAACGCCCGTCGTCGGACGGGCGCTGCAGGAAGGGGGCGGGATCAGGCGTGCTGGCCGGCCAGGCGCGGCGCCGGCTCGGTGGCCGGGCCGGCCTCTTCCTCCTCGATCGGGTGCGCCTCGTCGAGGAAGTCGGTGCGCCAGCCGCTGGCGACGCCCCAGCGGAAGAAGCCCAACGCCAAGAACGCCACCAGGCCCATGTCCCAGCCGAACGGGATCGCGCCGGTGCCGCCGAACTCGCGGCTGCCGAAGTAGGACACGGCCGCCATCGCCAGCAGATAGACGACCAGCCAGCGGGTGGCGCGCCAATCGCGGGCGAAGTTCGGCCAGCCTGCCTTCGCCTGGTAGTAGGCGTAGATCGGCAGCGCCGCGGCGATCAGGATGAAGATCTGGCCGGTCAGCGGCCAGCGCGCCCAGTACAGCACCAGCGAGGCGCAGACGAAGGCGAACGCCGAGATCGCGCCGATGCCGGGGATGCGCAGCGGGCGCGGCAGCTCCGGTGCGGCGCGACGCAGCGCCATGGTGCTGACCGGGCCGGTCAGGAAGGAGATCACCGTCGCGACCGAGATCACCGCCGCCAGCGTGCCCCAGCCGCGGAAGAAGAACAGGAAGCCGAACGAGATCAGCAGGTTGAACCACATCGCCGGGCGCGGCACGTTGTAGAGCGGGTGCAGCCGGCCGAACCAGGACGGCATGGTGCCGTTCTTCTCCATCGCGTAGATCATCCGCGCGGTGGTGGCCATATAGGTGGAGCCGGTGCCACTCGGGCTGACGAAGGCGTCCAGGTACAGCACCAGGCACAGCCAGTTCAGGTTCAGCGCCAGCGCCAGCTGCGCGAACGGTGAGCTGAAGTTCAGGTGGCTCCAGCCCTGCGCCAGCGCCGCCGGCGACAGGCTGCCGACGAAAGCGACCTGCAAGAGCACGTAGATCACCGCGGCGAGCAGGATCGAGAACACCACCGCGAACGGGATGCTGCGCGCCGGGTTGCGCGCCTCGCCGGCCAGGTTGATCGGGCTCTGGAAGCCGTTGAAGCTGAACACGATGCCGCTGGTGGCCACCGCGGTCAGCACCGCCGACCAGCCGAACGGCGCGAAGCCGCCGTGTGCGGCGGCGTGGAAGTTGTCGGTGTGGAAGCCGCTATGGATCAGCGCGAACGCGGTCAGCGCCGGGATCGCCAGCTTGAACAGCGTGATCAGCGAGTTGGCCTTGGCGAATAGCTTCACGCCCCAGTAGTTGAGCAGGAAGTAGATCACCACCAGCACCGCCGCCAGCAGCAGGCCCGGCGTGGTCAGCTCGTCGTGGTAGAACAGCGCTTGCGCCCAGGCCCACGGCCAGGAGCTCATGTACTGGATCGACGCCTCGGCCTCCACCGGGATCACCGACACGATGGCGATCCAGTTGGCCCAGGCGGCGATGAAACCGACCAGCGAGCCATGCGAGTAGCGCGCATAGCGCACCATGCCGCCCGTTTCCGGGAACATCACCCCCAGTTCGACGTAGCTCAACGCGATCGCCAGGATCACCAGCATGCCGATGATCCAGGCGAAGATGGCGGCGGGGCCGGCGATCATCGCGGCTTTCCAGGCGCCGAACAGCCAGCCCGAGCCGATGATCGAGCCGAGTCCGGTCATCATCAGCGGCCAGGCGCCGATGGTGCGGTGTGTGTGATGGTTCATGGTTCTCTCCCCTGGTCTCCTGAGGCGGCCGGGATTGTGTCCCTGCCGCTTTTTGGGCCAGCGTGCACGCTAAGCCACTGAAATGACGTATAAATTCAGCGCTGCGCGCGGTGTTGTCAGAAATTCGAGGCGTTACTCTAGAGGAAAGCAGGGGGTGAGCCTTGTAACCATTTGTAAATGGTTATATTGAAATACGTTAAAGATTCTTTTAGCAAAGAAACTGGTCGATGAAACGGCCGCCGAAATGACAATGCCCCGCCGGAAGGGCGGGGCATCGGGGGGACGTGAAAAGGGGGGAGAAGCTTACTTGGTGCCGGTACTGCCGAAGCCGCCGGCGCCGCGCGCGCTGTCGCCGAACTCGTCGACCACATTGAAGCCGACCTGCACCACCGGCACGACGATCATCTGCGCGATGCGCTCAAGCGGCGGCAGCACGAAGGCTTTGTCGCCGCGGTTCCAGACCGACACGAACAGCTGGCCCTGGTAGTCGGAATCGATCAGGCCGACCAGGTTGCCGAGCACGATGCCGTGCTTGTGACCCAGGCCCGAGCGCGGCAGGATCATCGCGGCCAGCGCCGGGTCTTCGATGTGGATCGCGATGCCGGTCGGCACCAGGGTGGTCTGACCCGGTTCGATCACCAGCTCGGCGTCGACCGCGGCGCGCAGGTCGAGGCCGGCCGAGCCCGGGGTGGCGTACTCGGGCAGATTGTCCTTCAAGCGTTGGTCGAGAATCTTGACGTCTACGGTCGGTTTCATTGCTAACACAGTCCTTGCGGTAAACACGGTTCGGCCAACCCGAAGGTTGGCCGAACCATTCATAGATTAGGCACAGAGTCGCTAACAAATCCCAGCGAAGCGGTCCCGGCTAGGCTCTGCCGCGGACAGTACATGGAGTACGGCAAGGCAGAGCAACAACGCCGGGAGGGATTTTTAGCGACTCTCTTAGCGTCGCGCGGCGAGCTGGCCGGCCAGATAGCGGACGATCGCGTGTGCGACCTCGCGCTTGTCGGCGGCCGGCAGCGGGTGGGTGCCGGCGTCGTCGAGCAGCACCACGTCGTTGCTGTCGCTGCCCATCGCCTGCTGGGCCAGGTTGGCGACCAACAGCGGCACTTTCTTGCGGCGACGCTTGGCGTCGGCGAACTCGAGCAGATTCTGGCTCTCGGCGGCGAAGCCGACGCAATACGGGGCGTTCGGCAGGCTGGCGACGAAGGCGAGGATGTCGGGGTTTTCCACCAGCTCGATCACCGGCGCCTCGTGGCCTTCCTTCTTGATCTTGTGCTCGGCGCGGTTCACCACCCGGTAGTCGGCCACCGCGGCGACACCGATGAACACCGAGCAGCGACCGACCTCGGCCAGCACCGCCTCGTGCATCTCCAAGGCGGTGGTGACCGGCACGGTGCGCACGCCGACCGGCGGCGGCAGCGCGGTCGGACCGGACACCAATACCACGTCGGCGCCGGCGTCGCGGCAGGCGCGCGCCAGCGCATAGCCCATCTTGCCCGAGCTGATATTGGTGATGCCGCGCACCGGGTCGATCGGCTCGAAGGTCGGGCCGGCGGTCAGCAGCACGGTCTGGCCGGCCAGGCGTTTCTCGGTGAACACGCCGTCGAGCAGGTCGACCAGCTCTTCCGGCTCGAGCATCCGGCCGTCGCCGACCTCGCCGCAGGCCTGCTCGCCGGCGCCGGGGCCGAACACCTGCACGCCGTCGGCGAGCAGCTGCGCGACGTTGCGCTGGTTGGCCGGGTTCTGCCACATCTGCTTGTTCATCGCCGGCGCGACCACCAGCGGGCAGGTGCGCGCGGCGGCCAGCGTCGAGACCAGGTCGTCGCAGGCGCCATGCGCGATCTTGAACAGCATGTCGGCGGTGGCCGGCGCGATCAGGAACACGTCGGCGCGGCGCGATAGCTCGATATGGCCCATCGCGTTGCCGGTGCGCTCGTCCCACACGCTGGTGAATACGGCATTGCCCGACAAGGCCTGGAAGGTGACCGGAGTGACGAAGCGTTCGGCCGATTCGGTCATCACCACCTCGACCTCGTGGCCGGCCTTCTTCAACAGCCGCACCAGTTCGGCCGACTTGTACGCGGCGATGCCGCCGGTGACGCCGAGGAGAATCCGCCGCGCGGTCATGCTGGCCTTCCTGCCACGAGTGGCTGTGTGGGAACGGGGTGAAGTGTAGCGGATTCGGCGGCGTGCGGTCAGCCGTCGGCGCCGACCGGCTGTCTGAGGCCGGGGCTGCTACTAGTCGATAATGGCTGAATTTACAAATGATTACGATTTCGTCATGGCGGTCGGCCCGCCCGCGGTGCTATAGCAAGATGAAAGGGGGATGCATATGTCGATTGCCGAGTGGCCGCAAGACGAACGGCCACGTGAAAAACTGCTGGCCCGCGGTGCGGCGGCGTTGTCCGACGCCGAGCTGCTGGCCATTTTCCTGCGCACCGGCCTGCCGGGCTTGTCGGCGGTCGACATGGCGCGCGAACTGGTCGCCGACTTCGGCTCGCTCGGCGCCTTGTTTTCGGCCAACGTGCAGGACTTTTCGGCGCGGCGCGGGCTGGGGCTCGCCAAGTACGCGCAGTTCATGGCGGTGAAGGAGCTGGCGCGCCGGGTGCTGGCCGAAGAGCTGCAGACGCCCGACGCCCTGTCGAGCCCGACCGCGGTGCGCGACTACCTGCGCTGGACGATCGGGCGACGCGAGGTCGAGGTGTTCGTCGCGCTGTTTCTTACGGCACAAAACCGTGTCATCGCTGTCGAAGAAGTAGCACAGGGGTCGGTGAGTGAAACCCGGGTCTATCCCCGCGAGATTGTGCGACGCGCACTGTTGCACAACGCCGCGGCGATGATCGTGGCGCACAACCACCCAGGCGGCTGTCCGGAAGCCTCGGCAGCCGACCGTGCATTAACCGCCACGCTGAAGGCGGCGCTCGAGCTGGTCGAGGTCCGGCTATTGGACCATTTCATCGTGACAGCCGGGGCGGCCGAGTCGTTTGCCGAACGGGGTTGGTTGTAAGAGCGGCTGACAAAGTCCCGTGACTCAGCCTTGGCCAGGCGTGCCGTCGCATACCCTGCGACAACGCAGCACCAACAACCAAGGAGGTTTTGTCAGAGGCTCATCAACACGGCGCCGTTGCCGTGTGTTACCACCGTCGTTGTTACGGAGGAGGGTCGTGCCATGGACATTCTGCATTTGCTGAACCAGGCGGACTACATACAGGTGAACAACCAGTTCGTCAGCCTCGACTTTCGCTTCGATGACACCGACTTCGCCGACGACGACGACGTGGCACTGCAGGCCAGAGTCGAAGGCCAGGACCTGGTGCTGACGGTGGGCGAACTCGAAGAGGCGACCCCGCTGGCGGACGGCGGCTTCTGGCTGGAAGGCGTCGGTTACCTGCGCTTCTTGTCACGCGCCGGCCTGCACTAAACACGTGTGCGCCAGTGCGTGTCGCGCAAGGCCCAAACCGGCCGATCGGCCGGCTTGGGCCATATTTTGTCGAATGTAGCCATTTGGCTACAGTACGAGTCCTTAGCGGTCAAAGCGATCAATCAGTTAGTTTCCCGGCCCTGAAAGGGCGTTGAGTTGGTGTGGCGATTCTTGGACAATAGAATCTTAATTTAGAACATTCTAATGCTATGCCATATGCCATATGCCATATGCCATATGCGTAGGCATTCGGCAGGGTTTGCCTGTGGAAACCGCGAAAGCCGCTGCGAGTGGCGGCTGTTCGAGGTGTTCTCGGCGAGCCTGGAGGGAGGAAGCATGCCCAAGGTAGTGGTAGTTGGCAGCATCAATATGGACCTGGTCGCCCAGGCGCGCCGCTTTCCTGCGCCGGGCGAGACGCTGACCGGTGAGCGCTTCGTCACCTGCGCCGGCGGCAAGGGCGCCAATCAGGCGGTGGCGGCGAGCCGGCTCGGTGCCGAGGTGGTGATGGTCGGCGCGGTCGGCGGCGACGCGTTCGGCCGCGAACTGGTCGAGGGGCTGCACCGCGAGGGCGTGGTGACCCGTCACGTGAAGGTGGTCGACGGCGTCGCCACCGGCGTCGCGCTGATCACCGTGGCCGGCGGCGAGAATTCGATCATCGTGATTCCGGGCGCCAACCACGCGCTGACCGCCGCCGACGTCGAGGCGGCCGAGGCCGACATCGCGTCGGCCGACGTGGTGCTGACGCAACTGGAAATCCCGCTCGCCACCGTCGAGGCCGCCGCCCGCCTGGCCGAAAAGCACGGCGTGCCGCTGATCCTCAACCCGGCGCCGGCCGCGCGCCTGCCGGCCGAGCTGCTGGCGCGGGTGACGCTGTTGACCCCGAACGAACACGAGCTGGCGATCGTGCTTGGCCAGCCCGACACGCCGTTCCCGGACCTATTGGCGCGGTTGCCGGGTAAGGTGGTGATGACCCGTGGCGAGCACGGCGCCTACCACGTCGACGCCGCCGGCGCGTTCTTCCACCAGCCCGGCTGCCAGGTCGGCGCGGTTGACACCACCGGCGCCGGCGACACCTTCAACGCCGCGCTCGCGGCACACCTGCGGCAGGGCCTGAAGCCGGCGATGCAGGCCGCCGCCGCCGCCGCCGCGCTGTCGGTGACCCGCTTCGGCGCACAGGGCGGCATGCCGACCGTGGCTGAACTCGCCGCCTTCCTCGCGGAGCAAGCCGCATGAAGAAACACGGCACCCTGAACGCGCAGCTGTCGCGCGTGTTGGCCGAACTCGCCACGGCGACAGCATCGTCATCGCCGACTGCGGCCTGCCGATCCCGGACGGCGTCGAGCGCATCGACCTGGCGCTGACGCCCGGCATCCCGTCGTTTGCCGACACCCTCAAGGTGGTACTGGCCGACATGCAGGTGGAAAGCGTGGTGCTGGCCGACGAGATCCGCAGCCACAACCCGCAAGTCACCGCCTGCGCGGTGCAGCTGCAGGAAGCCGGCATCGCCGTGCGCCTGGTCAGCCACGAGCAGTTCAAGGCGCTGACTCGCCACGCCCGCGCGGTGATCCGCACCGGCGAGGCGACCCCGTACGCCAACGTGATCCTCCATTCGGGCGTGATCTTCTGATGGCGGCAGTGCGCATCGTGGTCGGGATCGGACGTTGAATCAGTCGGTCAGCTGGACCCGTCGGAATGCACGCAGCAGCGTGAGGTCATAGCCAATTTTCAGCAGGCCGCAGGCGACGAGCGGTGCGCCGGCCCAGCCCATTGCCAGCAGCGCGCCGGTCAAGGTGGGGCCCAGCGCGGAAGCCAGGCTTCTGGGTACTGCCGTAAAGCTTGCCGCGGCCGGCCGCTCGGGTGGCGTCACCACCGCCATCACATAGGCGGTGCGGGTCGGAACATCCATTTGCGACAATGCGCTGCGCGCGAGCAGCAGCACCAGGGTCAGCGCCAAAGACGGTGCGAAGGCCGCAGCGATCAGACAGAGGCTGGCCGGGATATGGGTGAACACCATCGTGTTCAGCAAACCGATTTTGCGGGCCAACGGCACGGCCGCGAGCTGGGATCCCGCTGTCAGTAGTCCGGCCCAGAAGAAAAACTGGCCGGCCGCCGCCAGCGAAAGGCCGAAGCGCTGCATCAGCCACAGCGAGAGCAACGAGTTCACGACCAGGCCGCCGGCAAAGGCGTCCACGCTGAAGAGCAACGCGAGGCGCATGACGATCCCGCGTGACGGACCGAGCGGCGCGCTGCGCGATCGGGCGTGTGTTTGGGGCTCGGGCAATCGGTGATAGAGAAACCATAGGGCGACACCGACCAGTGCATAGACGATGAACATTGCCCGCAGGGCCGCGAGCAGTGATAGACCCGCGTGTGCGGTGAGCCATCCCGGCAGCGCTGCCGCCAAGGCGCCGACCGCAGCGGACAGTGCGCCGACCAGGCTGTAGCGGGCGAATAGCGCCGTGCGAGCATCGGCGGCAGCCGACTCGGCGAGGCGCGCCTGTTCCAGCGGCAGGAACAGGCTCACATCACCTGAACTGGGATTGAGCGTCCCGACGAACGCGACGACGAGCAGCGGCCAGAGTGAAGACAGCCCTGCGAAGCCCATGCCGGTCGCGGCCATCAGGCTTGCCGCCAAGGCGAGCATGCGACGCAGCGCATAGCGACGGGCGAAGAGGCCGACCAGGATCGTCGCCAGTGCCGATCCGATCAGTGTGGCGCTGCTGACCAGCCCCACATCCAATTGGCCGAAACCGAGCGCAAGCAGGTACGCCGGCAACAGCACGGCGACAAAGCCGTCGCAGAAGCCGCGCAACCCGCGACCGATGAGCAGGGGCAACGCGCAGGCGTCGGCGCCGCGGGGCAGCATCAAGCGTGATACCGCACCGCGACGTGCGGTTGAAGCCATCGCTGGCTTAATGGAATCGCGCCGGTTTCGTGCGCCACGTGCTGCACCTCATCGTGCGGCACATAAACGAACTCAGCCTCTTTGTCGATGAAGTTAGCAATCAGCCACGGACAGGCAATACGGTCGATCTTCGGGTGCTCACGCGTGATCCATTTCATGGTGCTCTCCTTTGATCTTGGCGGCCGACAGTGTCTTTCTGACCGGCGCCTGAGTTGTCATGGCCGCGCTCGAGACCAGGACGATGCGAATCAGGGCCACGTAGCAAGATTACAGACTCTTAGTGGTGCAGCAGCGGGTACAGCGCCAGCCCAATCGCCGCGGCACCCAGCACGATCGCCGGCTCCTGCAGCTTCTTGAACTTCCACAGCAGCGTGGCCGACGCGACGGCCAACAGCGCGGTCGGGATATCGATGATCGAGCGCTGTGCGATCACGATCACCGAGCCGGCAATCGCGCCGACGGCCGCCGCCGTCACGCCGTCGACGAAGGCCAGGATGGCGGGCAACTTGCCGTATTTCTTGAAGTACGGCGCCGACAATACGGTGGCCAGGTAGCAGGGCAGGAACGTCCCCAAGGCGGCGAGGCAGGCGCCCTTGACCCCGGCGATCAGGTAGCCGATGAAGCCGACGGTGATCACGACCGGCCCCGGCGTGATCATCGCCACCGCGACCGCATCGACGAACTGTTTTTCATTCAGCCACTGGTGCTCGGTCACCACGCCGCCGTAGAGGAAGGGCACGATCGCGAGCCCGGAGCCGAACACGAAGGCGCCGGCTTTGGCGAAGAACAGCAGGATTTGGGTCAAGGTGCCCCAGTCCTGGCTGACGGCCAGCGTCACATGCGGCAGTTGCGCCGGCGCCAGCGCCGCCAGATGGCCGGCGCCGAAGCGCGGCTTGCAGCGCACCACCCAGGTGAGCAGGCCGGCAGCCAGAAACAGCCAGGCGATCTCCGACTGGGTGATCACGGTGACGGCGACCAGCGTCAGAAAGATCGCCCACTTCAGCCTGTCCTTGCCGATGCTCTTGGTGGTGAGCTTGTGCGCGCTGATCGCGATGATGCCGATCACGGCGGCACCGACGCCGTAGAACACCGCCTGCATCCACGCTAGCCCGCCATAGTTGACGTAGGCCCAGCCGAGCCCGACCACCATCAGGAACGAGGGCAGCACGAAGGCCAAGCCGGCCAGGGTGGCGCCGAGCAGCCGGTAATGGACGTAGCCCATATAGATGCCCAATTGAGCCGCCAGCGGCCCCGGGGCGAGCTGGGCCAGCGCCAGCCCTTCCTTGTAGTCGGACTCGCCGATCCAGCCGCGCCGTTCCACCAGGTCGCGGTGCATATAGCCGACCAAGGCCACCGGGCCGCCGAAGCCGATAGTGCCAAGTCGTAGCATGTACCGCGCCAGTTGCCACAGGGTGTAGCTAGGGTGCGTGCTGAGGGGGGCGGTATTGCTCATGGTGTTCAAGCGGCTCTCCCGATGCCTTGATGTTCAATCCGTGTCAGGACGGCCTCATTGCTTGGCCGAACCCTGGTAGTGGGTGTAGAGCGAATCCAGCACGCCGCTGATTTCCGCCAGCAGCTGGTCGTCGTCCGCTATCCGGCTGCGCGCGCCGGCCAGTACGGCTTCGAAACCGATGGCCTCCGGAACCACGCCACCGCCGACATCCAGCGCGTGTACCAGCGCGCCGAGCCGGGCCAGCGCGGGGTCCTGTTCCAGGCCGAAACTCGCCAGCAGCACCTCGAACGTCACCCGTTCGCCCACATGGGTGAAGCTCGCGCCGTCGAAATCGAAGCCCAGCGCTTCCACCGGGCAGGCGTGGACATCGGTCAGCCAGACGAAGCGGGCCTCGAGGTCGATGAAGCGGTGGATCAGCCAGGCCGAGGCGACCCGATCCACCCACGGCCGAGCCCGGGTGGCCCAGAGCCGTTGCCGGTAGACGGCCCGATCGAGGCGGGGGATCTCGCCCCCGACCGCCAGCGGCTCGTCCGGCGAGTAGTAGCGGGTCAGCCGCTTCTCGGCGTCGTTGCAGAGCCGGCGTGCCTGCTCGAGCGGCTCGCCGGCAAAGAAATCGATGGCGGCGATCGTTTCCAGCTCCTTGCGTAACTGGCGCAGGCTGCGCCGGGCCTCGCTCTCCGACTCCGGCAGCTGCTCCAAGAGCGCGGCCAACGTCTCGCCCCATTGCTGGTAGGCCTCGCGCCGATCGAACAGCGCCCGCCACTGTGCCTGCAACGCCGGCTCGTCTTCCACCACCTGCAGCAGGTAGGCCAGGCCGTCCGCCGCCAGCAGCTCATCGCGCAGATTGGCCAGGGCCTGCCGCAGATCGGGGCGAGCCGGCAGCAGGTAGACGCCGTCGCGTAACGCGGCGGCGCCGATCGCCTTCATCTGCCGCCACAGTCGCACGCGCAGGCTGCCGTTTTGCCCCGTCACGCTGGTGACCAGAACCAGCCAGTGGATCGGATCCATTACATCCTCCTTTGAAATGAACAGTACACCATTTGTAATGGTAGTTATATTACGTTTAGTGCAAAGCTCATTACATTTATGCGCGACAGAATGGCCTCACCAGAGGCGGCAAGCCGGGAGTTCATGACCCACTGTGACCGGCACGCTTCGTCATGGCTGGCTCTTGGCTTGAAATATCCTATCCCCCTGGATAGGATATAAGGCATGAGTACACATACCTCTCACCCCGACATCGTCAAACGACTCAAACGAGCCGAAGGTCATCTCAAGAGCATCGTCACCATGCTGGAAGAAGGCCGCGGCTGTCTGGAGATCGCCCAGCAGCTTCAGGCGGTGGAAAAAGCCGTCGCCAGCGCCAAAAAAACCCTGGTGTACGACCACATCGACCACTGCCTCGAACACGCAGTGAAAGATGGCGGCGGCAACGCGGATGACACCATTCGCGAGTTCAAAGAAATCACCAAATACCTGTAGAGATCGTTCGTCCGGTTGGACTACACCGAAGCAGGATGCCTGTCCGGCGGGAGGCAGTTGCACCGGTCAAGACCGGTTGCGCCTGCCTCTGACGCCCCCACGGTAACACTGCGTTTAATGGATTCGATGCGATGAACTGGAAAGAAGGACTGCGCCAGACCGGGGTGCCGGCGGCGCTGGGAGCGGCGCTGCTCTTCGGCGCGGGAACGCCGCTGGCCAAGTGGTTGCTGCACAGCGTGAGCCCGTGGCTGTTGGCGGGCCTGCTCTACCTCGGATCGGGAATCGGCCTGACGCTGTACCGCCGCCTGGTCCGAGCCGCCGCGGTCAACTTGCCGCGCCATGAGGCACCGTGGTTCGCGGGCGCGATTGTGGCGGGAGGAATCGTCGGCCCCGTGCTGCTGATGCTGGGGCTGACCGGGATGCCGGCATCGGGCGCATCGCTGCTGCTCAATGCCGAAGGGGTGTTCACGGCGCTATTGGCGTGGTTCGCCTTCAGGGAGAGCTTCGATCGTCGCATCGCACTGGGCATGATCGCGATTGTGGCGGGGGCGGCGATTTTGAGCTGGCCCGGCGAGGCCCGCTTCGCCGGTCTATGGCCGGCGCTGGCGGTGATCGGCGCGTGTTTCGCCTGGGGTATCGACAACAACCTGACGCGCAAGGTGTCGCTGACGGACGCGACCTGGATTGCGTCGGTCAAGGGGCTGGTGGCCGGCACGGTCAACCTGGGCCTGGCTTTGGTGCAGGGCGCTTCGTTGCCGCCGCTGCCAAACCTGGCCGGGGCGATGGTCGTTGGCTTTCTCGCCTATGGCGTGAGTCTGGCCCTGTTCGTGGTCAGTCTGCGCCACCTCGGAACGGCCCGCACCGGGGCGTATTTCTCCGTTGCGCCGTTCTTCGGCGCGGTGTTGGCCATCGCGATGGGCGAGCCGGTCACGCTGCCGCTGCTGATCGCTGGGGCACTGATGGCACTCGGGATCTGGTTGCACCTGACTGAACATCACGAACATGAGCACACGCATGCGGGGATGGAGCATGAGCACGAGCATGCCCACGATGAGCATCACCGGCATGCGCATGGCTATCCGGTCACACCGGGAACCAAGCACAGTCATCGGCACCGGCACGAAGTGCTGACGCACACGCACCCGCATTTCCCGGACTCGCATCACCGGCACGACCACTAAGGTGCGCGGAAAGGTCCAGCGCAAGCTTCCCGCCAAGCCTTTCCGGCATTCGAGCCGATGGTCCTGGTATGAACCGGCCAAAACGATGACGACAAAGAGACGCAACCCTTCATCTGGCGGCCGGTTTTCTCGCCGCGCTTCCTCAACGAGTGATGCCCGTCTTAGCAAAGAGAGGGAACCGGTCCCACGCGTCACGGCCGGGCTTGGCCGTATCGTTTTAGCTGTGCAGAAACTCGGCAAAGCCTCGCTTTGTCGGGGGCCTCAGCCGAAGCCGCGCTCCTTCAGCGCCAGGTAGATCATCCCGGCGGTGACCGCGTCGTTCAGCGCGTCGTGCTGCGGCAGCGAGGCCGGAATCTGCAGGTCGGCCAGTAGCGTCTTCAGCCGCAGGTCGACGGTGCTGCCTGGGTTGTGGTGCAGCTTGTAGTCGTAGTAGCGGCCGGACACCTCGATCTGCCGGTTGGGCAGGGCGATGCCGATCAGCGGTTTGACGATGCGGTTGAGCACCGCCACGTCGAATTCCAGGTAGTAGCCGACCAGCGCGCGGCCGCCGATGAAGTCGAGCAGCCGCTGCACCGCCTCGGCCGGCTCCAGCCCTGCGCCGACGTCGCGCGGACGCAGGCCGTGCACCTCGACGTTGTCGACGTCGGGCTGCCGGGTCGGCTTGACCAGCACATGGAACGATTCGCTGGTGAGGATATCGTTGCCGCGAATCTTCACCGCGCCGATCGACAGCAGTTCGGCGTCGCGCACCTTCAGGCTGCTGGTCTCGCAGTCGAGGCTGACCAGCTCGTCCTCCGGTTGTTCGTCAAACAGGAAGTGGTAACGCGGGTCGGTCAGCCGCCGTTCGGCCAACCTTTTTTGTAGTGTGTGCCACATCAGAAGGCTCCTAGATGATAGTGATGGCGCACCAGGCTTTTAAAGCGTTTTACCACAGCTAGTGCATCTTTTAATAGGTCGCGCTCTAAAGTGGACAGCGCGGCCAGCTTGACCGTGTTGCCGGGCGGCTGGTGCCGTTGTTGCGCTGTGAGCCCCGCCGCCAGCCGCAAGCCCATCAGGAAGGCCAGCGCTTCGGCCAGATCCGCCGCGAGCCCCGCGTCCAGCACGCGGCGGTCGGCCAGCTGGGTCAAGCGCTCGAAGCTGTTGGTCGCGGCGATGCCGTACTGCAGCGCCAATACCCGCACGCCGTGTACCACCGGGAAGATACCGGCCTTCTTCAGGTCGAGCTGGGTGCTGCTGTCGCGGCGCAGCAGCGCGTCGAACAGGCGGCCGCTGCCGTCGAACTGTTCGATCGGCCGGGCGAGGCGCGCCAGCCAGGCGTCGTCGTCGCGCACCAGAGCGGCGAGATAGCGCTGGCAGTCGACCAACAGCCCGGCGTCACCGGCGACCGCCGCGGCGTCGGCGAAGATCGCCAAGCGTAGCGGCGCCTCGGCGTCCGGCAGGTAGACCCAGTGATACAGCCGGTCGTGCCAGTCGGCGAGCCGGCCGCGCCAGTCCGGGTTGCCGACCATCACGCCACCGGCGCAGGGCGGGTAGCCGAACTCGATCAGCGCCCGGCTGAACGCCTCGGCAGGCGCCGCGAACGCTGCCGGATCGGCAGCGTCGGCGAGAATCAGCGCGTTGTCCTGATCGGTCTTCAGCAGCTGTTCGCCGCGTCCTTCCGAACCGAGCACCACCAGGCAGCTGTTGGCCACCAGCTCGGCCGGGGCGAGCAACGACCAGGTGCGGGCGATCAGCCGAGCGTTCAGCGCCTGCACCAGCCGCGCCAGCTGCGGTAGCTTCATGCCGTGGTCGGCCTGTATCGCGATCAGCCGGTCGATCGCCCGCGCCGCCTCAGTGAGCTCGGCCAGGCTGTCGGCCTGTTCGATCTGCTGCGCGATCAGGTGCGAGTGGTTGGAGAAGTAGCCGAGCAGGTCGATCTGCTCGAGTACGCCGACCGGCTCGCCGTGCTCGTAGACAACGACCCGCTGCACATTGTGCTGCGTCATCTGCAGCAGCGCGTCGAACAGGTAGGCGTCGCGGTCGACGCCGTGCAGCCGGAAGACGCTGCGTTCGGCCAGGCGGGTCGCGCCGGGCAACCCCTCGGCGTAGGCGTCGCGCAGGTCGCTGGTGGTGAAGATGCCGACCCGCTCGCCGTGGCGCACCAGCACCGACTTGAACCGCTTCTCGCGCATCCGCCGGGCGGCGTCGTACAGCGTCGCGTCGCCGGCGAGGAACTCGGCCGGGCGCACACCCGCTTCGTGGACCCGCGCCGCCAGCAACGTCTGCAGTTCGCGGCGCTCGCCCTGGCCGGCGAGCGCCGCGAACTTGGCGGCGACGCTGGCGTAGAAGTAGGCGCCGAACTCGGCGTTGCGTTCGGTCAGCGCCAGCACCGCCTGGCGCGGCAACGCGTAGAGCAGCGCTTCCTCGTGCACCACGAAGCGATGGCGGCTGCGCCCGGCGACCAGGTTGCGCGCGTCGAAGCTGTCCTGTTCGTGGTAGACCGCGACCACCTCGTCGCCGGCCATCTCGCGCACGATGCCCTTGATGACTAGGTAGAGCACATCGACCGCCTCGTCTGCCTGCAGCACCACTGCCTCGTCGGGGAAGAAGCGGATGTCGGCGCTGGCGGCGAGCGTGCTGCGTTCGGTCGGGCTGAGCCGATCGAACGGCGGCTGGGTGAGGGCGGGTAGGGACATACGGCGTGGCGCTCGCAACGGACGCGATGATTCAGCTTACGTCGCGCCCGCCGCCGGGGTAAGACTTTCCTGCGTCTGCGCCGGTCGGATGGCTCAGTCCAGCAACTCGGCGAGCGCGGCGTCCAGGGTGTCGACCAGTGTGTCGACGTCGCCGCGGCGGGTGTCCGGGCAACACAGGGTCATATTGTGGAATGGCGTGATCAGCACGCCGCGGTTGATCAGGTACAGATGCAGCGCCGCTTCGAGCTCGTGGTCCATCGTCGCCTCGGCTTCGCGCCCGGTGCGCGGCCGCTCGGCGCAGAACTGGAACTCGCCGCGCGCGCCGATCTGCGTCACGCACCACGGCAGCCGACGTTGGCCGAACAACGTGGTCAGCCGCTCGGCGAGATACGCCGCGGTGTCGTGCATCGTCGCGTAGGCGTTCGGCGTCATCACCTCTTCGAGGTTGGCGCGCATCGCCGCCAGCGTGAACAGGTTGGCCGACAGCGTGGTGTCCATGCCGGAGTGGCCGGCCGGCTTCTGCGCCAGGAACGCCTTGGCGCGCTCGGCCACCGCGCGGCTCATCCCGTACACCGCCGCCGGCAGACCGCCGGCGATCGGCTTGCCGAGCGTCATCAGGTCGGGGGCGACGCCGAGTTCGCCACTGTAGCCGCCCCAGCCGGCGCTGATGGTGTGCGTCTCATCCAAGATCAGCAGGCTGCCATAACGCTCGGTCAGCTCGCGCAGCCCCTCGATGAAGCCCTTGTCGGGCAGCATCATGCCGATATTGGTCAGCGCCGGCTCGGTCAGCACCGCGGCGACGTCGCCGCGCGACAGTGCCGCTTCGACGCCGGCCAGGTCGTTGAACTCGACCACTACGGTGTGCTCGGCGGGGTCGTACACCTGGCCGATCAGGCCCGGACGCGGCACGGTGCGGCCATGACGCAGCCGCACCAGCGTGTCGTCGGCGGTGCCGTGGTAGCCGCCGTCGAACACCAAGAGCTTGTCGCGACCGGTCAGCGCGCGCGCCCAGCGGATCACGAAGCGGTTGGCGTCGGTGGCGCTGGTGCACACCTGCCAGACCGGCAGGCCGAAGCGTTCGGCCTGCAACGTGCCGACCCGCGCCGCGTCGGGCGAGGGCAACATGGTGGTGTAGCCGTGCTCGGCGTGGTGGGCGATCGCGTTCGCCACCGGTGCCGGACTGTGGCCGAACATCGCGCCGGTGTCGCCCAGGCAGAAGTCGAGATACTCGTGGCCGTCGACGTCGCGCAGCCGGTTGCCAGCCGCGGTGCCGACAAACAGCGGAAACGGCGTGCCCCAGTCGCTCATCCAGTGCATCGGCACGCCGGACAACAGGTGCGGGCGGGCCTGGCGGGCCAGTTCGGCCGACTTCGGGTGGCTGGTGGCGAAGCGCTCGGCCTCGCGGCGGGCCAGGGCGGTGAGACGTTCGCGCGCAATCGGGGCAGTCATCGCTCTCTCCTCGGTCGATAGGGTCATCGTAGCCAGCACGGCGGGGGGGGGGGGGCCAGGCCGGTGGCGTGGCCGCAGAATCACACTATGGATCAAGCAGGGGGCGAGGACGAGGCGGGCAGTCGGGGAAGGGGGCGTGCTAGTACCGGCTCAGGGGCAAGGGCCGGGAGGCTCGGCGTCGATCCGGCCCTGTCGCATTGGCGCAGACAGGGCCGGGATGTCGGTGCTTAGTAGCTCACCTTGAAGTCCGGGTTGTTCGACAGCCGCTGCGGCGCGCCGTCGCGGAACAGCACCAGCTGGTTGGGCGCCAACGGCGTCCAGTGCTCGTTGTCGGTCAGCGGCTGGGTGGCGATCACCGCGACCCGGTCTTTCGGCGTGGTGACGGTCGAGAAGTCGACGCTGACATCGTCGTCGACCAGGTGCGCCTCGGCGAACGGCGCCTGGCGCACGATGTAGTGCAGCTGGGTCGAGCAGTGCACGTACAGCGCCTCGCCATTGCTTAACATGAAATTGAACACGCCGTACTGGCGGATCTCGGTGGCGATCGCGTTGAGGCGGTCGAACAGCGTGTCCTGGTCCGGCTGGTCGACGAACTCGCGGCGCAGCGCCTCGAGCAGCTGGCAGAAGGCGATCTCCGAATCGGTGTCGCCGACCGGCCGGTAGAACTGGCCGGGCTTCGGCGCGTAGTCGACCAGGCTGCCGTTGTGCGCGAACACCCAGTAGCGCCCCCACATCTCGCGGATGAACGGGTGGGCGTTGGCGAGGTTGACGGTGCCCTGGGTCGCCTTGCGGATGTGCGCGATGACGTTTTCCGACTTGATCGGATAGCGGCGCACCAGCTCGGCCACCGGCGACTCGACCGACGGCCGGTCGTCGTTGAACATGCGTACGCCGCGGCCCTCGAAGAAGGCGATGCCCCAGCCGTCGGCGTGGTGGTCGGTCAACCCGCCGCGGCGGTGGAAGCCCTCGAACGAGAACATGATGTCGGTCGGGGTATTGCAGTTCATGCCCAAAAGCTGGCACATCGGGGCGGCTCCAAAACTTGTAATTCGACGGCTAATCCCTATCTTAACGTTTTTGTCTCAATCGGGTGACGCGCATGACGACCATTGTGGTGGTTCGCAAGGGCAACGAGGTGGCGATCGCCGCCGACAGCCAGACGACCTTTGGCGACGATCACAAGCTGTTGGCCGGCTACGACCGCTTTCACAACAAGATCTTCCAGGTCGGCGCGAGCCACCTGGCGATCTCGGGCTCGGCCGCCCACGACCTGGTGCTGCAGACCGCGCTGAAGGGCCTGAAGAAGACCGAGTTTGCGACCCGGCAGAGCATCTTCGACACCTTCCGCAAGCTGCACCCCAAGCTGAAGGACGCCTACTACCTGCGTCCCGAGGAAGAAGAGGACGACCCCTACGAGTCTAGTCAGATGATGGTGGTGTTGGCCAACCCGCACGGTATTTTCGGCGTCTACCCGATGCGCGAGGTGTACGAGTTTTCCCGGTTCTGGGCGATCGGCTCGGGCCGCAAGTTTGCGATGGGCGCGCTGTTTGCCGCCTACGACCGCGACTTGTCGGCGCTCGAGCTCGCCGAGCTGGGGGTGAAGGCCGGTTGCGAATTCGACGTCAGCTCCAGCCTGCCGATGACGTCCTACACCCTGACGCTTACCGAGGAGCCCCAATCATGAGCCAATCGATCAACCATCCGGACACCCTGCAACGCTTCCTGTTCGACGGCTCGCCGGTGCGCGGCGCGCTGGTGCGGCTCGACGGCGCCTGGCAGCAGGTGCTGAGCCGCCGCGACTACCCGGCGCCGATCCGCGCCGCGCTCGGCGAGCTGTTGGCCGCCGGCCAGCTGCTGTCGGCCAACCTGAAGTTTGACGGCACGCTGGTGTTGCAGCTGCAGGGCAAGGGCGTGCTGAAGATGCTGGTGGTGGAGTGCAACGCCGACCGCACCGTGCGCGCCACCGCCAAGTGGGACGGCGAGGTGGCCGACGTGGGGCTGCGCGACCTGGTCGGCGAGGGCGGCATGTTCGTGATCACGCTCGACCCGAAGAACGGCAACGACCCGTGGCAGGGCATCGTCGCGCTGGAAGGCGGCAGCATCGCCGAGATGCTGTCGCACTATATGCAGCGCTCCGAACAGCTCGACACCTGGCTGATGCTGGCCGCCGACGAGCAGAGCGCCGCCGGCATGCTGCTGCAGCGCCTGCCGGACGGCTACGGCGATGCCGACGGCTGGCCGCGCGTGCAGGTGCTCGCCGACACGCTCAAGCGCGACGAGCTGCTCGGCCTCGACGCCGACGTGCTGCTGAACCGTCTCTACCACGAGGAACCGGTGCGGGTGTTCGATGCCGAGGCGGTGTCGTTCCTGTGCAACTGTTCGCGCGAACGGGTCGGCGAGATGCTGAAGCTGCTCGGCGGCGAGGAAGTCGGCGACATCGTGCTGGAGCAGGGTAGCGTCGAGATTGGCTGTGACTTCTGCAACCAGCACTATGTGTTCGACGAGGAAGACGTGCGCGAGCTGTTCGACTACGACGTGACCGACGCGGTGCGCCAGGCGCGCCACTGAGGCGTGCCAAGGTTGGCCGAACGGCCGATCCGGACAAAAAAAACCGCCGCAGCTCACTGCGGCGGTTTTTTTTGTCGCTGGCGCTCGATTCAACCGAAGCGGACGTCGGCGTAGGCCTCGCCCTTCTTCTTGAACACGCTGGCCGCGAACGGGCACAGCGGCAGGATCTTCCTCTGTGTCGCCCGGGCATGTTCGACCGCGGCGTCGACCAGCCGGTAACCGAGGCCCTGGCCGCCGTAGGCCGGGTCGACGTCGGTGTGGTCGATGATCATCCTGTCGTCGCCGAGCGGCGAGTAGCTCATCTCGGCGGCGAGCTTGCCTTGGTCGACCACCACGAAGTGGTGCTGTTCCGGCTGGTGCAGTACGGCGAGTGCGCTCATCGTGTTCCCTTCGAGCTTGTCCGGTTATTGAGCGCCGCTAACAAAACTCAGCGAAGCGGCCTTGCTGCTGCCGTAGACAGTACAAGGGGTACGGCAAGGCAGTGCAACAACGCCAAGGGAGTTTTGTTAGCGGCTCTTAGAAGACGTCGGCGTAGGCGTCGGCCTTCTTCTTGAGCACGCTGGCCACGAACGGACACAGCGGTACGATCTTCCGGCCAGAGGAGCGGGCATACGCCACCGCGGCATCGACCAGCTGGTGGCCCAGTCCCTGGCGGCCGTAGGCCGGATCGACCTCGGTGTGGTCGATGATCAGCTGGCCGTCGGACGGTGAGTAGCTCATCACCGCGACGATCCGCTGTTGGTCCCGCACCACGAAGCGGTGCTGTTCCGCTTGATGGACGACCGTCAGGGTAGTCATGCGCGTCTCCTTCTGCGCGGGCGGCAAAGGTTGCTGAACCGGCGCGTTTCAGGCGGGGAGCGGGATGAATTCGCTCTCGCCCGGCACCGGGTCGAAGCGGCCGGCCGCCCAGTCGGCCTTGGCTTCCTCGAGGCGTTCGCGGTTGCTGGCGACGAAGTTCCAGTACAGGTGGCGGCGGCCGTCGAGCGGCGCGCCGCCGAGCAGCATCAGCCGCGAGTTGGCCTGCGCGGTCAGCGTCAGCGTCTGGCCGTATTCGAACACCGCCAGCTGGCCGGCCGCGATCGGCTCGGCGTTCACCGACACCGCGCCGCTGACCAGGTACAGCCCCTGTTCCTGGTAATCGGCGTCGAGTTCCAGCGTGGCGTCCTCGTCGAGGATCGCGGTGGCGTAGAAGGTCGGCGCGTAGGTGTGTACCGGCGAGGTCAGCCCGCCCATCCGGCCGATCAGCACCCGCAGTTGCACGCCCTGTTCCTCGTAGCCGGGCAGGCTGTCGGCCGGGTAGTGCTGGAAGCTCGGCTCGACGTTTTCATACACCACCGGCAGCGCCAGCCAGGTCTGGATGCCTTGCACCACCGTCTCGTTGGCGCGGATGTCGGGCGGAATCCGCTCCGAGTGGACGATGCCGCGTCCGGCGGTCATCAGGTTGACCGCTCCCGGCTCGATGCGCTGCACGGTGCCGAGGCTGTCACGGTGCACCAACGCACCGGAGAACAGATAGGTGACGGTCGCCAGGCCGATGTGCGGGTGCGGTCGCACGTCGCCTTCGGTGCTGTTCGGCTCGAAGTCGGCCGGCCCCATGTGGTCGAAGAACACGAAGGGGCCGATGCAGCGTGTTTCCATCACCGGCAGCAGCCGGCGCACCGGGAAGCCGATGTCGTGGATCTTGGGGGCGATCAACTGGCGGATCACGGTCATGGTTCTCTCCTGTCTCTGTCAAAAGCGGCCGTTGCGGAAGTCGTCGATCGCCTGTTCGACCTCGGCGCGGCTGTTCATCACGAACGGCCCCCATTGCACGATCGGCTCGTTCAGCGGCCGGCCGGCGACCAGCAGCAGCCGGGCGCCGTCGGCGCTCTGAAGCGTCACGCCGTCGGCGTCGGGCTGGTTGGCGAGCACCGCCATCTGTTGCTGGTGGACCCGCTGACCGCGCTCGCCGAGCAGGGCCTCGCCCTGGTAGACATAGACGAAGGCGTTGTGCCCGGCCGGGATCGCCAGCTGTTCACGGCCGCCGGCCGGCAGCGTCAGGTCGAGATAGAGCGGCTCGGTATCCGGCCGGTGCACCGCGCCGGCGTGGCCGCCGCTGTCGCCGGCGATCAGCTTGATCGGGTTGCCGGCGGCGCTGTCGTAGCGCGGAATCTCGGCGTCCGGAATATCACGATAGCTCGGTTCGGCCAACTTGGTGCGCGAGGGCAGGTTCACCCACAGTTGGAAACCATGCATTAGGCCGTCTTCCTGCTCCGGCAGTTCCGAGTGGACGATGCCGCGCCCGGCGGTCATCCACTGCACGCCGCCGGCGGTCAACAGCCCTTCGTTGCCGGCGTTGTCGCGGTGGCGCATCCGCCCGTCGAGCATATAGGTGACGGTTTCGAAGCCGCGGTGCGGGTGGTCCGGGAAGCCAGCGAGGTAGTCGTCCGGATCGTCCGAGCGGAATTCGTCGAGCATCAGGAACGGGTCGAGGCGGCGTTGCAGGTCGGCGGTCAATACCCGCGACAGCTTGACCCCGGCGCCGTCCGATACCGGGGTGCCGGTCACCAGGCGTTCCACCTCGCGGCTCTTGAAGTCAGTGCGTTTCATGGTTGGTCCTTATCTGGCCGGGTGGGCCGAAGCGGGTTGTATCGGGTTCAGCGCTGCGATTCGGACTGGCGTGCCAACAGCAGCAGGCCGCCCGCCATCGCGAGGTTTTTGGTCAGGTTGATTAGCTGGGGATGGTCGGCGATGTTGTGGTGGAAGATCAGCGCGGTCACGATCGAGAAGCCGGCCAACAGCAGTGCCACCCAGCGGGTCAGGAGGCCCGACGCCAGCAACAGGCCGCCGCCGATTTCCAGCAGGATGGTCAAGGGCAGCAGGAAGCCCGGCACGCCCATCGCGGCCATATAGCCCTGGGTGCCGGTGTAGCCGGCGCCGAGTTTGCCGACGCCGGCGATAATAAATACCTGGGCCAGCAGCAGGCGGGAGGCGATCGTGATCAGTTTGTCCATGTCGGAAGCTCCGTGTCGATCCGGCCGCCACCATGGCATCCGGGTGTGAAGCCATTATTGACGCTGGATTACCGATATAAAAGCGCAAAAAATACCGCTTAATGATCTGATAATCGGATAGGTTGATGTTAGGAGAGGGAGGTCGACTCCGATGCGGTTCGGCCAAAACAAAACGGGCTGTCCAGAGGACGGCCCGTTCGGAGTGACGCCGGCAGCGGGTTGCGTAGCTCAGTGGTTCCGGTAGTTGTCGGGGTTGGCCGCGATCACTTTGCCGGCGTAGGCGTCGGCGGCCTGGCGCTCGGCAGCGCTCTTCGTCGCAGCGGCGGGTTGGGTTTGTGTTTGGCGGCCATTCAGCGCCTGGATGCGCTCGGCGCCTTGGTCGGCATAGGCGAGGGCGGTGGCAAAAGTCAGCAGCGAGACAGCAATCAGGATAGCGGTTTTCATGGTGATTTCCTTCAGTCGGTTGCGGTAAGCCGCAGCGCGCGGGTCGGCAGGTTTTGTCGGCCTGTTGTATCGCACTACGATGCACTGACTATACGACTTGAAAATGCGATGAAAAAAGCGCAAATTTTGGGTCAAAGTAATCGGGTTTTTAGATATGAACGAGATTTTCCCCCGCACTTCGCTGGAACAGTGGCGGGTGCTGATGGCGATCGTCGAACACGGCGGCTACGCGCAGGCCGCCGAAGCGCTGCATCGCAGCCAGTCGTCGATCAGCTACGCGGTGGCGCGGCTGCAGGAGTCGCTCGGCGTGGCCTTGCTGGAGCCGGAAGGGCGGCGGATGAAGCTGACCCCGGTCGGCGAGGCGCTGCTGCGCGACGCCCGGCCGCTGATCGACGCCGCCTTGCGGCTGGAGGGGCGCGCCCGGGCGCTCGACCAGGGCTGGGAGCCGGAGGTGACGCTGGCGATCGACGCGCTGTTTCCGACCAGGCTGCTGTTGAAGGCGTTGAGCGAGTTCGCCGGCTCCTGCTCGCAGACCCGGGTGCAGGTGCACGAGGTGGTGATGTCCGGCGCCGACGAGGCGCTGTACGCCGGCAAGGTCGAGCTGGCGGTGGTGCGGCGGGTGCCGCAGGGCTTCATCGGCGACTGGCTGATGGACGTCGAGCTGGTGGCGGTGGCAGCACCGGACCACCCGCTGTTCGCGCTGGAGCGCGAGCTGACGCTGTCCGACCTGGCGATGCACAACCAGGTGGTGCTGCGCGACTCGGGCGCGCGCAATCCGCGCGACGACGGCTGGCTCGGCGCCGAGCGGCGCTGGACGCTGGGCAACCCGAACACGGCGATCGAGGTGGTCGAGGCCGGGCTCGGCTTTGCGTGGCTGCCGGTCGACCGGATCGAAACCCGCTTGGCCGAAGGCCGCTTGCAGCGGCTGCCGCTCAAGTGCGGCCAGTCGCGCAAGGGCGGCCTGTCGATGGTGTACGCCGACCTGGAACACACCGGTCCGGCGGTGAAGGCGCTGGCGAACAGCCTGCGCGCGGTGGTGCCGGGCGCGCCGGCCTGAATGGAAAAGGCCGCCCGGCGGGGAGCCGGACGGCCGATCAACAGCAGCGGAGGGGGGAGCGGTTCATCGCTGCTGGCCGAGCAGGTATTCTTCGAGCGCCTTGCCGGCTGACAGGATGTGGAAGCGGATGAATTCGGCCGCTTCCTTGACCTTGCCCTGCTTACACATCTCGAGCATCGCGGTGTGCTCGGCGTGCGCCCTCTCCTTGGTGTGGGTGAACAGGATCTGCATGCGGGTGTAGCGGTCGGTCTTGTTGTGCAGCTGTTCGATCAGCGCCAGCGTGTTCGGTCGGCCGGCCGCACGGTACAGCGCCAGATGGAAGCGCGAATTCAGCTCGCCCCAGTGGCGGATGTCGTCGGTATTCAGCGCGGTTTCGAACTCGGCCAGCGTCGCCGCCGCGGCATCGTGGTCGGCCGAGGTCTGCTGCGGTATCGCCGCGGCCAGCAGCGAGCTCTCCAGCATCGCGCGGATTTCCAGCAATTCCAGCACGTCATCCAGCGACAGCTTCATCACCACCGCGCCCTTGTGATCGATGATCTGGATCAGCCCTTCGGCTTCGAGCTGACGCAGCGCCTCGCGCACCGGGACGCGGCTGACGCCGTATTCGTTGGAAAGTGCTTCCTGGCGCAGTTGCTGGCCATCGGTGAATTCGCCGGACAGGATGCGTTGGCGGAGCGATTCGGTCACCGCACTGGTGAGCGTCTGCCGCTTGATCGGCTGCAAGGTCGTGGTCATGGGGAGTCTCAGGCTATCGGATACATGCTAATGTATTCGATCCTATACGAACTGTTGCTTGTCCGACAAGTAGCAATCTGAAATTTCTTTAGATTAAATAGTCACTTCGGTGTAAGTGAATTGCGCATAAGGCCGGTTTGCTGTGGATTAATGGCGCTTCGGACATTGTCGCCGGTAGGAGTGCCAGACGGTATACGGTCGCCTGGATATCAAAATGGCTAATGATCAAGTAGAAACATTAACTTCACTGATCAGATCGCCCCATCATATGCTTTCCATGTTTACATCTTTGCGACAAGACTTTATCAGAATGCGCCTAGGTAGCTCCAGCCCAGCGATGCGAGCGGTGGTGATTCGGGTGGGACGAGGCGGGATATAGGTCCCGTTGTGGCGATAAGGAGAAACTGGCAGCATTCGAGGCGTTGTTCGTGACGATTGCGTCGGCATCGATGAAGGCGGGTCGACAAAGCCACCGTCACCACCATTGAGCAGTCGCGCGGCGGCGAGTTGTGCTGACCGTCGGACCCCGTCGCTGACCGTGTCGGCACGCTGGACGGCGGGGTTGCTTGCGATGAGTCCTGGTCGATGAGATCGGGTGATCCTGGGCCGAGCGCGGGGCGGCGGCGGTCGAACCGGTTTGATCGCGGAGGGGGGAGGAGCGCTGGCCGGGTGGGATGGCGCCGTGCCCAGGCATGAAAAAAGCCCTTGCTGAGCAAGGGCTTTTTTCTTTTACTGGGGTGGATGATGGGACTCGAACCCACGACAACTGGAATCACAATCCAGGACTCTACCAACTGAGCTACATCCACC
>NZ_JBVMAE010000038.1:0-31193 GCF_055597485.1 Crenobacter sp. CS_VA4 | reverse complement strand
GGGCGGCTACTCGATCGCGCTGCGCCCCAACCTGACCTTCGAGCCGCAGGCGCAGCTGATCTGGCAGCGGGTGGCGGTCGATGACCTGGACGACGGCATCTCGAAAGTGTCGTTCGAGCGCGCGGACGGCTTCCTGGGCCGGATCGGGGCCCGACTGCAGGGGCAGTTCGAGCGCGGCGGCACCCTGTGGCAGCCGTATCTGCGCGCCAATCTGCTGCGCAGCTTCGGCGGCAACGATCAGGCGAGCTTTGCCGGCGCGACATCGATCCCGACCACGCTGACCGGCACCGCCGGGCAGATCGGCGCCGGTGTGATCGGCAAGCTGTCCCCGACCAGCAGCGTCTACGCGACGCTGACCTACACCACCAATCTGGACAGCACCTCGCGGGAAACCATCGGCGGGAATGTCGGCGTGCGCCTGGCCTGGTAAGCGCCGCGGCATTGAAACAAAACAAGCCGGCTTTGCCGGCTTGTTTTGTTTCTAAAGCTTGCGCCAACACTTCGCGCAGAGTCTGTTCAGAATCTGTCGCGAGCGGCCCTCAGCGGGGTGAAGAGCAGCGCAGAAACCGGAATGTACATGGGTACATGAGGATTTCCGATCGCTGAGCGAATCACTGCGTGCGTATCTGCGATACGCCCAGCGATAGATTCGCACGCCGAGCGCATGAGCCCCGATCAGGGGCGCGCAGCAAGATTATGGAGAGGCTCTCAGCCGGGCAACGCGATCAGCCTTGCTGGGTCGATGCCGACGCGTACCGCACCGCCGACGTGCAGCCCTTCGCCGAGTCCCGCCGCTTCGCGCGGCGACAACGTCAGCGTCAGCGGGCCTTCATCGAACGCAACGGTCAGCCGGACCCCTTCGGCCAGGCTTTCCAGTGCTTCGACCCGGCGCAGCGGCTGCGCCTCGCCGAAACAGAACGCCAGCTCGGGCACCAGCGCGGTGCTCAGCACATTGTCGAAACCGACGAAACGCGCCACCCAGGCGTCGGCCGGCCGTGCCAACAGTTCAGCCGGCGTCGCGCACTGGGCGATTCGCCCGTCGCGCAGCAGCGCCACCCGGTCGGCCAGCGCAAATGCCTCGGCGCGGTCGTGCGTCACGAGGATCGCCGGGATGCCGGCGTCGGCGAGCAGGCGGCGGAAGGTCTGCTGCAGGCTCTGGCGCAAGTTGGCGTCGAGGCTGGAGAACGGCTCGTCGAGCAGCATCAGCCGCGGCCGGGTCACCAGCGCGCGCGCCAGCGCCACGCGCTGCTGCTCGCCGCCGGACAGCGTGAACACCCGGCGCGCGCCGTAGCCGGCGAGGCCGACCTGCGCCAGCGCCGCTTCGGCGCGTTCGCGCACCTCGGCGCGCGGCAGCCGCCGCTCGACCAGGCCGAAGCCGACGTTGCCGAGCACGTCCAGGTGCGGAAACAGCGCGAAGTCCTGGAACATCAGCGCGAACTCGCGCGCCTCGGGCGCGGCGCGGCTGATGTCGGCGCCGGCGAAGCGCACCCAGCCGGCGTCGGGCGTCTCCAGCCCGGCGATGATCTTCAGCAGGGTGCTCTTGCCGCCACCGGAGGGGCCAAGCAGCGCCAGCGTCTCGCCGGCGGCGACGGTGAGCGACAGCCGCTCTGCGACGCAATGTTGGCCGAAGCGTTTGGAGATATCGATCAGTTCAAGCATGGGGCAACTCCGTGGCGGCCGGCGGCCGCGCATCGAGGCGACGACGCGCCCGCTCGAGCGGGCTCGGCCATTCGATCAGCAGGAAGGCGAGCAGCGCAAACGCCATCAACAGCGCCGACAGCACCAGCGCCTCGGCGAGGTTGGTCGCGCCGGGTCGGCCGAGGCGCTGGTAGATCAGCGTGGTCAGCGTCGTCCACTCCGGGCGCGACAGGAACAGCGTCACCGCGAATTCGCCGACCGTGGTCGCGGCGGCAAACGCCAGACCCCGCCGGAACGCCGGCAGCAGCCACGGCCAGCTCACCCGCCAGAACGCCCGCCACGGCGTCGCGCCGAGGCTCTGCGCCGCCTGCGGCTGGCTGGCCGGCAAGGCGTCAAGCGCGGCGGCGATCGCCTTGGCGATGAACGGGTAGGCGAACAGCGCGTACGCCGACAGCAACAGCACGAGGCTCGCGGTCCACGCCGGATAGAGCAGCAACAGGCCGAACGCCACGCACACCGGCGACACCACGAACGGCAGGAACACCGCGCCGCGCAGCCAGACCGAGCGACGCGCCGCCAGCGCGTGCACGACGCCGAGCACGCTGGCGAGCGACAGCGCGATCAGGCTGAAGCGGCCGCTATTCGCAAGAGCCGCAAGCGTGTCAGGCGCCGACAGCACCGCCCACGCCTCGGGGCCGGCCGCCAGCGCGCGGCCGAACACCGCCATGAGCGGCGCGGCTCCGAACACCAGCAGCGCGAGCCATGCGGCGCCGAGCCAGGCCCGTTCGGCCAACGTTGCGGGCTTGCGCGGCGCGATCGGCTCGATCTTACCCGGCGTCGCCAGCCTCTTCTCCACCCAGGCATAGCCGAGCGCCGCCGCGCCGGTAATCGCCAGCATCGCCAGCGCCAAGGCGCCGGCGTCGCCGAGGTTCAGCTCGTACGCGACCAGCGAATAGATCTCGACGTCGACGGTGGCGTAGCGCTGGCCGCCGAGCAAGAGCGCCAGGCCGAAACCGCAGAAGCAGTACAGGAACACCAGGCATAGCGCCGAGACGAGCCACGGCCGCGCCACCGGCCATTCGACCCGCCAGAACGCCCGCCACGGCGTCGCGCCGAGGCTGCGCGCGGCGGCGAGGCGCGACGCCGGCACCGCGGCGAAGCCATCCACCCCGGCGCGCAACACCAGCGGCAGGTTGTAGAACAGGTTGCCGTAGAGCAGCAGCCACGGCGTGTCTTGGCCGTTGAACGGCAGCACACCGTGCGGCCCGGCCAGCGCCAGTACGCCGAGGCCGGCGACCAGGGTCGGCATCACGAACGGCAGCATCAAGAGGCGCAGCACCAGCGTGCGCCCGGCGAAGTCGAAACGCGCCAAGGCCCAGGCGAGCGGCAGGCCGATCAGCAGCGTCAGCACGCAGGTCACCGCCGCCTGCGTCAGCGACCAGACGATGCGCCAGCGCAGATAGGCGTCGGTGAGGATATTCGCCGACATGCTGGCCCAGCCTTCGGCGAGCAGGCGCGACAACGGCGCGACCACCACCACCGCCAGGAACAACAGCGGCAACAGCGTCAGCGCCGTGCGTCTAGGATCAAACCGTGCGATCACTGCCCGCCCTTGAGCACCACGCGCGTCCAGCGCGCCACCCACTGCTGGCCGCGCGCGGCGATGGCCTGGCTGTCGGCGGCCGGTACCCCGGCCGGCTTGTCGGCGTGCTTGAACACCGGGTCAATCGCGGCGGCCGGGTTGACCGGGTACATCCACATCGTGGTCTGCATCGCCTTCTGCACCGGTTCGCTGCGCAGGTAATCGATGAACCGCTTCGCCGCCTCGCGCTCGCCGCCGCCCTTGATCAACGCCGCGCCCTCCACCTGCTGGAACACGCCGGCCGGCAGGTTCAGGTTGGCGGTCGGCGATTCGGTGAGCTTTTGCTTGCTGTAGAACACCTCGGCGGCCGGGCTGGTGGCGTAGCTGACCACGATCGGGCGGCTGCCGCCGTTGCGGCTGAAGTCGGTGTAGTAGGCCTCGCTCCAGCCCTTGGCGACCTTGACGCCGTTGTCGCGCAGCTTGGCCCAGAACGCGAACGCCTTGTCCTCGCCCATGCCCTGCACGTTGGCCGCGAGGAACGCCAGACCCGGGCTCGAGGTGGCCGGGTTCGGCACCACCAGCAGGTCCTTGTACGCCGGGGTGGTCAGCGCGTCGAGCGAGCTCGGCAGCGCCTTGCCATGCTTGGCGAACCAGGCCTTGTCGATATTGAGGGTGACGTAGCCGTAGTCGACGCTGACCACGCCGGCCGGCAGGCTCTGCAGCGCCTTGCCGGCCGGTGCGTACGGCTCGATCACGCCGGCGGCGACGGCCTTGCCGACCAGGCTGTTGTCGATGCCGTAGGCGACGTCGGCGATCGGGTTGGCGCGGGTCAAAATCAGCTTGTTGACCAGCGCGCCGGCGTCGCCGGCCTTGATGATGGACAGCTTCACGCCCGACTGCTTCTCGAAGTCGGCGAGCAAGGGTTTAGGCAGGTCGAACGAATCGTGGGTGATCACGCGCAGCTCGGCGGCGTGAACGAGTGGGGCGAGGCCGGCGGCGACGAGCGCGGCCAGCAGGGAACGCAGGGCAAACATGGACGACTTCCTTAAGTAGTGAATCTTTGGCTACGCAGGGAGTCGTCGCGCGCAGGCAAGGCCGGCGCCGCACGCTCCCTACGCAGGTTTCAAGAGTCGCCGACAAAACCCGGCTACGCGCTCCCGGCTAGGCGCCCCGCCGCAGACAGTACAAGTAGTACGGCAAGGCGGGGTAAACAACGCCGGGAGGGGTTTGTCGGCGACTCGATATCCTGATCAGGTTCTAGGGGACTCTCTCAGCACGGCGCACACGGCTCCGGCACCCCCGGTGACAATTCGGCTGAAGTATACCGCCCCCCATCACACCCCGACACATTTGCTAACAACTGGTAACAGCCTGGATTCGGGCGCCGGACTAGCATCAGGAAAAGTCCATCGGGGAAGAAAAACATGAAACGTTTCCGGCTGCTTCTGGCGCTCATCGCGCTGCTGCCGGCGCTCGCGCAGGCGGCCGGCATCGGTGAGGACGGTGCGCGGCTGCTGCTCACCCGCACCGGTTTCGGCGCCAACCCGGCCAGGATCGCCGAGCTCGCGCCACTCACCCGCGCGCAGGCGATCGACCGGGTGCTGGCCAGCCCGCGCACCGAGCCCCTGACCCCGCCTCCGGGCTGGGTGATGCAGCCGATCGAGCTGCCGCGCTACGCGCAGCTGCCCGAGGACCAGAAGAAGGCGCTGCGCCAGCAGGAGAACCAGCGCGCGCTCGAGCTGAAGGGCTGGTGGCTCGGCGAGATGCGCGCCACCGATTCGCCGATCAGCGAGAAGATGACCCTATTCTGGCACAACCACTTCGTGTCCGGTCTCGACAAGGTGAACTCGCCCGAGCTGATGGCGCGGCAGAACCTGCTGTTGCGCCGCGAGGCGCTCGGCAACTTCGGCACGCTGTTGCACGACATCGCGCACGACCCGGCGATGATGCGCTACCTCGACACCGCCAATAACCGCAAGGGTCAGCCGAACGAGAACTTCGCCCGCGAGGTGATGGAGCTCTTCACGCTCGGCGAGGGCCACTACAGCGAACAGGACATCCGCGAGGCGGCCCGCGCCTTCACCGGCTGGGGCCTGATGCCGGGCAGCGGCGACTTCGTCTACCGGCCGCGCCAGCACGACGGCGGCAGCAAGACGGTGTTCGGCCAGAGCGGCAACTACGACGGCGACCAGGTGCTCGGCCTGTTGCTGCAACGCCCCGAGACCTCGCGCTTCATCACCGCCAAGCTGTGGCGCTTCTTCGTCTCCCCTACCCCGGATGCGCGCAGCGTCGACCGCTTGGCCGAAGGTTTCTACGACTCCGGCTACCAGATCAAGCCGCTGGTACGCGCGCTACTGTTGACCGACGCGTTCTGGAAGAGCAGCGGCCAGCTGGTGAAGTCGCCGGTGGAGCTGACCGTCGGCACCTTGGTCACCTTCGACCTGACCCCGGCCGACTACCGGCCGCTGGCGCTGTTCAACTGCAACCTCGGCCAGGATCTGTTCAGCCCGCCGAATGTGAAGGGCTGGCCGGGCGGCGACGACTGGATCAACAGCGCCACCCTACTCGCTCGCAAGCAGTTTCTCGAGCGACTGAGCAGCGGAGGAATCAGCCTGCCCTCCGGTGGCCCGACGATGCTGCCGGTGGCGACCGGGCTCGACGAGTCGTCGCAGAAGGCCACCGAGCGGCGGCTGACCCGGCTGAGCCTCGACACCGCCGACTGGGCCGAGCGTTACCGGGTCGACAGCGTGCGCCGCGCCAGCCATCTGCTGCTGGCGGTGAAACCGGCCAGCCCGCCAGTGGCCGACGACCCGGGTGCGGTGGTGAGGGCGCTGCTACTCGACGCCGCCTACCAGGTCGATTAGGAGCCGCTACCCAAAACCCTTGGCGTTGTTGTTGTGCTGCCTTGCCGTACTCCTTGTACTGTCTGCGGCAGCACGCCTAGCCAAGGTCGCTTCGCTCTTTTGGCTAACGACCCCAAAACTAGGATGCAAGAAATGCAACGACGCGAATTCCTGCAGGCACTCGGCGCCGGCCTGACGCTGGCGGTACTGCCGGAGCTGACGCTCGCCTATTCGGCCGACCCGGTGCGCTACGGTCGGCTCTTGGTGCTGGTCGAGCTCAAGGGCGGCAACGACGGCCTCAACACGGTGATCCCCTATGCCTCGCCCGACTACGCGCGGCTGCGGCCGTCATTGGCCATACCGCGCGACCAGGTGCTGGTGTTGTCCGAACGGGCGGCCTTCCACCCGTCGCTCGCGGCGCTGATGCCGCTGTGGCAGGACGGCGAGTTGGCGATCGTCGAGGGGGTCGGCTACCACGAGCCGAACCTGTCGCACTTTCGTTCGATCGAGATCTGGGACACCGCATCGGCGAGCGAGCAGGTGCTGCAAACCGGCTGGCTGAGCCGGCAGTTCCGCCGCGCGCCGCTGCCGTCGCAGTACGCCGCCGACGGCGTGGTGCTGGGCAGCCAGACGCTCGGCCCGTTCGAGGGCGGAGCGCGGGTGGTGGTGTTGAACGACCCGGCCGCGTTCGCGCGCGAGGCGAAGCTCGCATCCGACGTCGGTAGTGGCGCCGCGCCGGGCGCCTTGGCGCACATCCTCAAGGTCGAGGGCGACATCCGCCACGCGGCCGAGGGGCTGACGGGCAGCGGCATGGCGGCGAAGCGCGACCCGAACAGCGCCGAGGCACAGGGCAAGATCCCGCCGCCGCCGGGCGCGTTCGGCAAGGCGGTAAAGACGCTGACCGACACCCTGGCGCGCGGCTCGCAGGTCGCGGTGGCGCGGCTGACGCTGACCGGCTTCGACACCCACGGCGGCCAACTGGCGACCCAGGGTCGGCTGCTGAAGGAGTTGGCCGAAGGCCTGGCGAGCCTGCGCTCGTCCTTGCAGGCGCAGGGGCGCTGGCAGGACACGCTGGTGATGAGCTACGCCGAGTTCGGCCGTCGGCCGCGCCAGAACGGCAACAACGGCACCGACCACGGTACGGCCAACGTGCATTTCGTCGCCGGCGGCGCGGTGAAAGGCGGCTTCTACGGCAAGGCGCCTCAGCTTGCCGGCATCAGTGACGGCAACCTCGACTACGGCGTCGACTTTCGCGAGCTGTACGCGACCGCGCTCGGGCCGTGGTGGGGGCAGGACGCGGCGGCGACGCTCGGTGGCCGGTTCAGTCCGCTGCCGCTGTTACGCGTCTGAGCGTCACCGCTGGCCGAACCACGGCCAGAAACGGCCTCGGCCAAGTGGGCTCCCCCTGCTTGGTCGAATCGTCTTGCTACGCTCGAGGTTTAGCTACAACGCGAGTATTTCGACGCGCCCGCAGAATTAGTCGTCATGTTTTCCGCTGTTGCGCCCGATAATAGGGCATTGGCCATTATCGGCGCGTCGCTGCGATGGCTTACCGGCCTGATTATGATAAGCACATGGAAACTCTAAGCCCCCCAATCCCCCCGAGTCACGCCAACCTGCGGCTGCCGCCGCCGGAGAGCGACAAATCGCTCGCCAGCCGCGCGATGCCGGTCAGCGAAACGGTGCTGATGCTGCAGGACGACGCCGGCCCCTTGTACGGCCTGGTGCGCAAGAGCCATGTGCGCACCGAACAGAGCGAATATCTGAGCGTGCAGTTTCGCGGCGTCGCCCGGCTGGTCGACGGCAGCAGCTGGCAGCCGCTCGACAACGTCAGCCACGACTATTCGGCGAGCGAGCACTGCGCGTGGATCAAGGTCGACTTTCCGAGCAAGACGGTCAGCTTCGGCCCGTCCACCGGCATCGTCGTCGAGCCGCCGTTCGAGCGCGGCGAGCTCGCCACCTACCTGCTCGTCCAACTGATCGTCTGGGCCAAGGCGCACTATCCCGACTTCGCCGTCGCACCGGGCGCGTTCGCGCTGCCGGGCAGCCTGAGCGAGCAGGAAAAGCTCACCCGCCAGGCGTTCTTCGCCGCACAAGGCTTCGACTTCGAGTGGCTGGACCCGGAACAGCGCACCGGCCGCTACAGCAAGGACAAGGTGCACCGGCTGATCGGCATGGTCGACCAGGACGCCGCCAGCGAGATCAGCGGTGCGGCGCTGCTCGAGAGCATCTCGCGCCAAGAAGCTCACCGCCACGAGCTGGAAGGCCAGTTGGCCAACCTGGACTCGGGTCGTGCCAGCCTGCTGCGCCAATTGCAGCGCGAACGCAGCGTCAACCAGATCCTGTCCGGCGTGCTGATCACCGCGCTGGTGTCGGTGCTGTTCTGGGCGATCTGGTAAGAACCTGTTCATGATCTTGCTGCGCGGCCCTGATCAGGGCTCATGCGCTCGGCGTGCGAATCTATTGATTCGCTCAGCGATCGGAAATCCTCAGGACACCACGTCCATTCCGGTTTCTGCGCTGCTCTTCACCCCGCTGAGGCCCGCTCGCGACAGATTCTGAACAGGTTCTAAGCGACCTCTATACCAGTCCACAAGGCGGGGAGCCTTCCCCGCCTTTGTCATGCCTGCAGCAAACGCTGCTGCAGCCAGCCGCCGGCCGGCCCCAGCCGATGGTTGCGCGACCACACCACGTCGACCGGCAGGCTCTTCGGCCAACCCGGCACCGCCAGCTCGGTGAGCCGGCCCACCGCGAACCGTTCGACCAGCCAGCGCGGCAGCTCGGCCCAGCCGAAGCCGAACACCGCCATTTCCATCAACAGCAGATAGCTCGGCGCCGACCAGCAGCGACCACCTTCCGGCTTCGCGCCGTCGTCGAGGTAAGTATTGAGGCGCAGCGCGCGGTGGCCGGCCAACTCGTCGCGGCCCGGCGCCGCCAGCCGCGCGAGCGGGTGGTGCCGGGCGACGTACAGGCCGATCTCAGCGCGCTCGGCCACGGTCGCCGCACCGATGTCGGGCGGATAGGCCGGCTGCGCCGCCATCAGGCCGAGCTGCGCCCGGCCCTGCTGCACCAGCGCCAACACGTCGCCGTGCTCGGCGACCAGGCATTCGAACTCCAGCTCGGGGTAGCGCCGGTCGAGTTCGATCAGCGTCGCCTCGTACTGCACCGACTGGTAGGTATCGGACACCACCACGGTGAGGCGCGGCTCCATGCCGGCGAGCAACTGGCTGGCCGAGCGGCCGAGCCGGTCGTGCGCGGCCAGCACCTCGTCGACCCGGCCGAGCAAGGCCCTGCCCGCGTCGGTCAGCACCGGCTGGCGGGCGCGGCGGTCGAACAGCGCGAGCCCCAGGTCGATTTCCAGGTTGGCGATCGCCTCGCTGACGGTGGACTGGCTCTTGCCGAGCTTGCGTGCCGCGGCGCTGAACGAGCCCTGCGCGGCCGCCTCGGCGAACGCCTGCAACGATTCGGGGGAGAAATTCATATCGGTTTTTCCGATGCTAACTATTTTCACCCTATCTGAAATACCGATGAAAATACAGGCCAACATCCACTAGCAGGAGAGCTGTCATGACCCATCACAAATCGCTGAAGGAGAGGATCTTTCACGCCATGGCGTTCGAGCTGTTGGCGATGGCGATCTGCGCGCCGCTGTTCTCCTGGCTGCTCGGCGTGTCGCTGGGCCATTTGGGCATCCTGACGCTGATGGTCTCGTTGCTCGCGATGCTCTGGAACATGCTGTTCAACAGCCTGTTCGACCGGCTGCAGAACCGGCTGGGCTTTGCCCGCAGCCTGCCGATACGGATAGTCCACGCGGCGCTGTTCGAGCTGGGACTGATCTGCGCGGTGGTGCCACTGGCCGCCTGGTGGCTGGGTGTCAGCCTGATCGAGGCGCTGCTGCTCGACCTCGGCATCCTGTTGTTCTTCCTGCCGTACACGGTGGTGTTCAACTGGACTTACGATACGCTGCGAGAGCGCTGGCTGGCCCGCCGCCCGCTCGCCGTTGATGCCTGATTTAGCCCGTTTCGTCGGCTCGCTTCGGCCAAGCTCACCGTTGGTCGAACGGGTGCTTGCGGTGGCCAAAACCGGCCGGCTAGTATCCAAAATGAACCGGGGAAAGGAGGCCAGCGATGACTCTGCGCGAATGGCTGATGCTGTATGGCGATAGCCACCAGCACCCGGTCAATGTCCTGATCCACAAGGTCTGCGTACCGGTAATCGTGTTCACCCTGCTTGGGCTGTTGTGGTGCGTGCCGCTGCCGGCCGAGTTACGCACGCTATTGACGTTCAACGGCGTCGGCTACGTGAACCTCGCGACGCTGACGGTGCTGCTCGGGCTGGTGTTCTACTTGCGGCTGTCGTCGTCGATGGCGGTCGGCATGGCGGTGATGACCTTTGCGATGCTGGTGGTGCTAGGCATGCTGGAGAAGCATGGCGCCAACCTGTTGAGGCCGTCGCTGGCGGCGTTCACAGTCGCGTGGGTCGGCCAGTTCATCGGCCACCAGATCGAGGGGAGGAAGCCATCGTTCTTCCGCGACCTGCAGTTCCTCTTGATCGGCCCGGCGTGGACGCTGGCGCCGTTGTACCGGCGGCTGGGAATCTCGTACTGATACGCAGCGACCATGATGCCATCAAGGCCAACCATTGCGGTTGGCCTTGATCATGTCGGTCGTCGTCCGACCTTCTGTCATCGGGTCGAGTTTGACAGCTACTTCAAGCGACCGGAAAGGAACTGGGCCAGGCGTTCGCTCTTCGGGTTGACCAGGACGTCCTGCGGGTGCCCCTCCTCCTCGATCCTCCCCTGATGCAAGAAGACCACGTGATTCGAGACATTGCGGGCGAAGCCCATCTCGTGCGTCACCACCACCATGGTGCGGCCTTCTTCGGCCAAGGCCTGCATCACCTTCAGCACCTCGCCGACCAGCTCCGGGTCGAGCGCCGAGGTCGGCTCGTCGAACAGCATCACCTCCGGCTCCATCGCGAGAGCCCGGGCGATCGCCACGCGCTGCTGCTGGCCGCCGGACAGGTGCGACGGGTACTTCGTTTCGACACTCTCGGGCAGGCCGACCTTGGCGAGGTATTTGCGCGCGCGCGCCACCGCCTCGTCTTTCGAGATGCCGAGCACGTGCATCGGCGACTCGATGATGTTCTCCAGCACCGTCATGTGCGCCCACAGATTGAAGTGCTGGAACACCATAGCCAGCTTGGTGCGCATGCTCTGCAGCTGCTTCGGGTCGGCGACGCGCAGCGCGCCCTTCTTGTCTTTGGCGGTGCGGATTTCCTCGGCATTCACCGTGATGCGCCCGGCGCACGGCTGCTCGAGGAAGTTGATGCAGCGCAGGAAGGTGCTCTTGCCCGAGCCAGAGGAACCGATGATGCTGATCACATCGCCGGCCTTGGCCTTCAGCGATACGCCCTTGAGCACCTCGTGGTCACCGTATTTCTTGTGCAGATCGTCTACAGACAGCTTGTACATTTTCTCTATTCTCCGATGTAGCCAGTTGAAACCGCTGACTCAATGTCCTTGAGGTTTCAGGAAGGCCAGCCAGCGCATTTCGCAGCGGCGGAAGCCCCACACCAGCGCAAAGGCGACGCAGGCGTACAGGATGGCCGCGATGCCAAAGGCCGAGAACGACGCGTAGGTCGCCGAGTTCACGTCGCGCGCCACTTTCAGGATGTCCGGCACGGTAGCGGTGAACGCCAGCGTGGTCGAGTGCAGCATCAGGATCACCTCGTTGCTGTAGTACGGTAGCGCACGGCGCAGCGCCGAGGGGATGATGATGCGGCGATAGAGCACCCAGTTCGACATGCCGTAGGCACGCGCCGCCTCGACCTCGCCGTAGGGAATGGAGCGGATCGCCCCGGCGAAGATCTCGGTGGTGTAGGCGCAGGTGTTCAGCGCGAACGCCAGGATCGTACAGTTGATGCCCTCCCTGAAGAAGGCGTCGAGCAAGGCGTGATCACGCACTACCTGCAGGCTGTAGATGCCGGTGTAACAGATCAAGAGCTGGATATAGAGCGGCGTGCCGCGAAACACATAGGTGTAGAACCACACCGGGCCGCGGATGTAGATGTTGTCCGACACCCGGGCCACGGACATCGGAATAGCCAGGCAGAATCCGACGGCTATCGATGCCGCCAGCAGCCACAGCGTCATGGCCACGCCGGACAGCCGGTAGCCATCGCTCCACAAGAACGCCTGCCAATAGTCCTGAAAGATACCGATCATAGCTGTGCCTTTCTAACGCCCGCCGAATAGTGGCGCTCCAGCCAGAGCAGGACAAAGTTCGAGGCGGTGGTGATGAACAGGTAGACGAAGGCGCCAACGATGCTGAAGAAGAACAGCTGCATCGAGCTCTTGCCGGCGTCCTGGGTCACTTTGATGATGTCGATCAGACCGATGATCGACACCAGCGCGGTCGCCTTGATCATCACCTGCCAGTTGTTGCCGATACCCGGCAGCGCGAAGCGCATCATCTGCGGGAACAGCACGCGGCGGAACACTTTCCACGGCGACATGCCGTAAGCCATCGCGGCTTCGATCTGGCCGCGCGGCACGGCTTGGAACGCGCCGCGGAAGGTTTCGGTGAAATAGGCGCCATAGATGAAGCCGAGCGTGATGACCCCGGCCACGAACGGGTCGATGTCGATCTGATCCCAATGCAGCCAATCGGTCACCTGGTTGAGCAACAACTGCAGGCTGTAGAACAGCAACATCATGATCACCAGGTCGGGGACGCTGCGTATCAGGGTGGTGTAGGCGGTGGCGCCATAGCGCAGCACACGATGCTGGGACAGCTTGGAGCTGGCCCCGATCAGGCCCAGCAGCACCGACACCAGCAGCGATAAGGCGGCCAGCTTGATGGTAGACAGGGTCCCGTCCAGGATTAACGGGCCATAGCCTTGCAGAAACATTGCGATTCTCCTAGTCGATAGCGTGGCCGGGGAGCCAGGCTATTTTGGTCGGCCGCGCTCTTGTTGAAATCGATGGCGCGGTTTAACCGGGTACTCGTCAGGCCAGTTGGCGATCAGTTGTACATGTCGAAGGAGAAGTACTTCTGCTCGAGCTTCTTGTAGGTGCCGTCCTTGATGATGTCGGCGATCGCCTTGTTGATCGTCTGTTTCAGGTCGAGATCTTCCTTGCGCAGGCCGATGGCGGAACCGGTACCCAAGGTCTTCGGATCCTTCAGCTCCAGACCGGCGAAGGCAAAGTCGTGGCCGCCCTGGGTCTTCAGAAAGCCCAAGTCGGCCTCCACTGCGTGCTGCAAGGTGGCATCCAGACGGCCGGACAAGAGATCCTGGTACACCTGGTTCTGGTTCTGGTACTCCACCACGATCACGCCCTTGGGCTCCCAATAGGCCTTGGCGTAGGCCTCATGGATGGTGCCCTGATCCACGCCGACGCGCTTGCCCTTAAGCGATTCGGCGGTGGGCTGGAGGTTGGAACCCTTCTTCGCCACCAGACGGCTTGGTGCGTTGTACAGCTTGTCGGAGAAGGCGATTTGCTGCATGCGCTTCTCGGTCACGTTCATGGACGAGAGCACACCGTCGAATTTCCTGGCCTTGAGCGCCGGGATCATGCCGTCGAAGTCGCTTTCCACCCAGACGCACTTGGCATGCAGCTTGGCACAGATGGCATTGCCAAGGTCGATGTCGAAGCCGACCAACTTGCCATCGGGAGCTTTCGATTCAAACGGGGGATAGGTCGGATCGGTACCAAAGCGGATGACGGACCAGTCTTTGGCAAATGCACCGGTGGACGCCAGGGCGATCGCAACCGAAATGGCAAGTTTCTTCATCAGTTTCTCCGTAGACGTGCTAGTGGCCAAGGCCCCCGTTTGAGGCACCTCACGAGCCATTGCATCTTGTGGTTCATCTCGCGCCCGACAATAGGACACAAAATGTATAGACAAGACTAAGGTAGAAGAACACAGACTGCAACGCTTTTTTATGGGTAAGGACGGGTTGAGGACAGCGGCCCATAGGCAAGAGCACGGAGCAAGCTATTCGTGCCACCGGCTCTAGGTGGAGTGGTACACCCACTGCACTCACGCTCACATTTCAATAAGTATCAGTCACATACCTATAAATTAGGTACACAAACACCCATTGACACAAGCGTTTGTTATGCAAACTCGTCGGTAGGCGACAGGCTGAACATTCTTTGTGGTTGGCCTACGACATCATGGAATCCCTAGCCGACATGCAAGAAACTTCTTGTATATACAAAAAATCTTATACCTGGTTGCATTCATACGGCATATGCCTGTATATACATGAGTAGCTCATACCCCTGGCACCGCCGGGCGTCTCTATGTGTTCGCCCCCCATACGTCACGCGCGGCGCGCATCGCCGGCTTCGCGCCACTCGGAACCAGCTGTCGGGCGGCTTTGCCTACCGCCCACAGAGCAGGGCCCCCGGCCATCCGCAAGATGACCGGGAACGGTAGTCTTCGGCCCATTGCTCACAGCTGCACGGCCAGTTGCGGCACCAGCTCGAACAAGTCCCCCACTAGACCATAGTCGGCCACCTGGAAGATCGGCGCCTCTTCGTCCTTGTTGATTGCCACGATCACCTTGGAGTCCTTCATCCCGGCCAGGTGCTGGATCGCGCCGGAGATGCCCACCGCGATATAGAGCTGCGGCGCGACGATCTTGCCGGTCTGCCCGACTTGGCAGTCGTTCGGCGCGTAGCCGGCATCGACCGCGGCGCGTGAAGCCCCTAGCGCGGCGCCGAGTTTGTCCGCCAACGGTTCGAGCACCAGCTGGAAGGCCTCGCTGGAGCCGAGCTCCGGCCGGCTCGTCGCGGTCAGTTCCCGCGCCACGAAGCGCGACAGGCCACTGTCGCCACCGGCCTCGATCGCCGCTGCGCCCCCCGTCGCGGGCGCAGCGGCGAAGGCGGTGCTGCTCGGGCTGGTATTCTACTTGCGGCTGTCGTCGTCGATGGCAGTCGGCATGGCGGTGATGGCCTTTACGATGCTGGTGGTGCTAGGCATGCTGGAGAAGCATGGCGCCAACCTGTTGAGGCCGTCGCTGGCGGCGTTCACGGTCGCATGGGTCGGCCAGTTCATCGGCCACCAGATCGAGGGGAGGAAGCCATCGTTCTTCCGCGACCTGCAGTTCCTCTTGATCGGCCCGGCGTGGACGCTGGCGCCGTTGTACCGGCGCTGGGGTATCCGGTACTGAGTGAGCCTCGCCGCTTGTCACTGAAAAGGCCAACCATGGCGGTTGGCCTTTTTCCTATTCTGACTCGGCGGTTCTAGCAAGCTGGCCGCGATCGAGGTCGCGCTGACCCCGTACGCATGCCACGAAGCATGGTGGAGATCAAAACAGGGAGAGGCCGGTGAGTGAGCCTCTTGAAAGCACGGGCTAAAACGCCGCCTCGATGTATTCGGCGAGCCGGCGAATCGGCGGCTTCAGCTGGGGCGTCGCCGCGATCAGCGCGAGTTCCGTGAACGGCGGTGCATCGAAACCGTCTGTGCTATCCAAGACCCGATGATCCGCCAAGACCGCGTCCTGTGGGAGGATGCTCACACCGAGCCCGGACGAGACGGCGGCCTGCACCCCGCTGAGGCTCTGGCTGGTGTAGGCAACCCGCCAGCGCCGCCCTTCCGTTTCAAGTGCATGAATGGCGCGCGCTCGATAAATGCAGCCATGTGGAAACACGGCCAGTTGCACCTGCTCCGCGTCCACAAGTAAATCCGGCCCGGCTACCCAAACGAGAGGTTCTGGCCAGCAAGCAAGGCAAGGCCCATCGCCAGGCTCCCGCTTGATGAGCACCAGGTCTAACTCGCCGACATCCAGGCGCTGACCGAGTTCGACACTGAGCCCGCTAATCGTATCCAGCCGTACGTTCGGATATTCATGGGAGAAGCCCGACAACAGCTTGGTCAAACGGCGAGCGGCGAAATCCTCGGGGATACCCAGCCGAACAACGCTGACGGCCTCCGGACGCGACAGCATGTCGCGTGCCTCCTCGGCGATTGCTAGCAGACGGCGCGCATAACCGAGCAACAGCTCGCCATCCTCGGTCAGCGTGACTTTTTTACCTGCTCGTTGGCGCAGCAGCAGGGGCCTCCCTATCGATGTCTCCAGCTTGCGTATTTGCTGGCTTACAGTGGATTGCGTCCGGTGGACCCGCTCGCCGGCACGGGTGAAACCCCCGGCATCCACCACCGAGACAAAGCTTCTTAACAGATCGAGATCGAACATGAATCACCCGTGATTCGAAAAACCACTCAAGTATAGCTAAACATTTAATTTTTAAATCATCAAAGATGAGACTACGCTTTGGTCTGCGGCTTGGTTTCAAGGGGCTGCAATCCGGATCTAGAAGGGACAAGTGAGGAATGTTATGCATCCGAAACACATAAAACAGGTCACCCTAGGTGATACAGACATCTCAATCGAAGAATTTGTGGCTGTGGCGCGCTATGGCGCGACGGTGACGTTTTCAGAAGCCTATCGCCGCCGTGTCAACGGCTCACGCGCATTGATCGAACGCTTCCTGTCTGAAAATCGCCTAATTTATGGCGTCACTACTGGCTTTGGCGATAACGTCACCAAGGTGATTGCACCGGATGAGGCCGAAATCCTCCAGCGCAATATTGTTAGATCCCATGCGGTTTCGGTGGGCGAGCCTCTAGAGCGCGAGCTGGTGCGCGGGATTCAGCTAATGGTACTGGTCAGCCTTGGCCAGGGTTTTTCCGGCGTCCGCATGGAGTTGCTGGAGTTGATCGCCTCTCTGCTCAACCATGACATCGTCCCGTTTGCCCCTGGCGAAGGGTCGGTCGGCTATCTCGCGCCCGAAGCGCATATGGCGCTCGTGCTGATTGGAGAAGGACAAGCCTGGGTCAAAGGGCAGCTGATGCCAGGGCGCCAAGCGCTCGAACAGACCGGCCTAAGCCCGGTGACGCTGGGGTGCAAGGAGGGGCTGGCGCTCACGAACGGCACCACCTCGGTGACGGCGATTGCGACGCTTGCCTTGTTCAATGCCGTCGAAGCCACCAAGGTGGCCGACATTGCCGCGGCCCTGTCACTGGAAGGGCTCAGAGGCACGATACGGGCCTTTGATGCACGCTATCACTCGGTGAAGTCGCACAAGGAGCAGGTCAGCACGGCGGCGAATCTTAATCGCCTCCTAAGCGACAGCGTGCTTGCCGCAGAGAACATCGACTTTCGTCTGCAGGATGTCTATAGCCTGCGAGCCATTCCCCAGGTGCACGGCGCCAGCAAAAAAGCGATCGACGACGCACGTTGCAGTGTAGAAAACGAGCTGCGTTCATCGGGCGACAACCCGGTGATTTTCCCGATGGAAGACGACGGCATCGCCCTCTCCGGCGCCAACTTCGACGGCAGCTACATTGGCATTGCGGCGGACACGCTCTGCATCGCGATGACCAACCTGGCCAAGATCTCCGAACGCCGTACCGACCGCATGGTGAATTCGCACTTCAGCGGGCTGCCCAGCTTCCTGGTAAAGAACCCTGGCTTGAATAGCGGCTATATGATTCCCCAATACACGGCGGCCGGCCTGGTGGGCGAGATGAAGATTCTTTCTCACCCCGCGACGGTGGACTCGGTATCGACCTGCGGCAACCAGGAGGACCCGGTCAGTTTTGCCTACAACGCGTCCATCAAGGCCTACCGGATTTCCCACAAGCTGGAGTCGGTACTGGCCATTGAACTGATGGCCGCTTGCCAGGCACTGGACTTTTACGACCCCGCCAAGGCATCCAGCGCCACTCGTGCGGTTTATCGCCAGATCCGCGCGGTGGTACCCACCGTTGAAGAGGACCGGTATTTCTATCCTGACATCGTGGCCATCACCGAACTGGTGCGGTCAGGTGAAGTGGTGGGAGCCGTCGAAGAAGCGCTGACCCAACTCGCACATAGCAATTGACTGGAACCGCACCTTGGCGGGGTGAACGTTATCACTGCCGGGCTAGGAGGATGGTTGTGCGTTTTTTGAAAACGATAGGCAGAAACAGACCGGCTATTCGCTGACAGTAATCAACAGGGCCAACCCATCAAGGTTGGCCCTATTTTTCATCCAAACGCAGCGAAGAGTGGCTAATAAGAACCAGAGCCCCTACTGCACCGGCTCATGCGCAGCCCGCTAACTCAAAGAACCATACCCAGCTCGGCCTCGATACGCGACAGCACGTCTGGACTACGCAGCAAAGTCAGCGTGGCGGCAATGTCCGGCGCCACCACCCGATCCTCGGTATACGGCGGGATGTGCTCACGCAGCACCGCCAACGCGGAGCGGATGCCACCACCCAATTCCGCAACGTCGAAGAAATGCAGCGCCTGCGCCGCGACCAGATACTCGATCGCCAGCACGGTTTCGACGTTGTCGAGCACCTTCAGCGCCTTCAGCGCGGCCGGGGTAGCGAGGCTCAGGTGGTCCTCTTGCAAGGCGGACGTGACGAAGTTATCGACCACCATCGGGTGCGCCAGCACCTTGTTCTCCGCCACCAGCGAGGCGGCGACGTACTGCACGATCATCAGGCCGGAGTTGACCCCGCTGTTTTCCATCAGGAACGGCGGCAGGCCGCTGACCAGCGGATTGACCAGTCGGTCGATACGACGCTCGGCCACGCCGGCGAGTTCCGCCAGCGAAATGGCCAACAGGTCGGCTGCCAGTGCTAGCGACTGGCCATGCGGGTTGGCCTGCGAGATCACCCGATAGTCGTCCGGCGTACCGAACAACTGCGGGTTGTCGGTAGCCGAGGCGAGCTCGATGTCGACCTGCTGGCCGATGTGCGTGAGCTGGTCGCGGGTACCGCCATGGATCTGCGGAATCGAGCGGATGCTGAGCGCATCCTGGGTGCGAATGCCCTGGTGCGCGGCGAGGTTGGCGCTACCGGCCAGCAGCCGGCGCAGATTGGCGCCGACTCGCTGCGCGCCGGGATGGGGCTTGACTGCCAGCGCCTCGGCGTCGAAGGCAGCCAGTTGCCCCTTGAGCGCCTCGAAACTCATCGCCGCCACCACGTCGGCCCACTTGGCCAGCCGCTCGGCGCGCGCCAGCGCCACGCTTAGTACACCCGTCATGCACGGCGTGCCGTTGACCAGCGACAGGCCGTCCTTGGCGCCGAGCGTGATCGGGCTCAAGCCGCGCCGTGCCAGTGCCTCGGCGCCCGGCAACCGTTCGCCGTCCACCCACGCTTCGCCGAGGCCGATCAGCGGCAGCGCGGCGTGCGCCATATGGGTGAGATAACCCACCGAGCCACCGGCCGGCACTACCGGGGTAATACCCAGGTTCAACATCGCCAGCAGACCCTCGACCACCTGCGGCGCCACGCCGGAATGACCGTGCGCGTAGTTTTGCAGCTGCGCGGCCAGTACGGCGCGCGTCATCGGCAGCGTCATCGGCTCGCCCACGCCGCAGGCATGACTTTGCAGCGTGTTGCTTGACAGCTTGGCAAGTTGATCCGGTGCCAGCACCACGTTACACAGTGCGCCGAGCCCGGTGGTGATGCCGTAGGCGCGCTCGCCGCGCGCGACGATGCACTCGACGATGGCGTGCGCGTTACGGATTCGTGCCCATGCCTCCTCGTCCAATGCCAGCGGTGCGCCGTCGGCTATCTGAGCGAGCTCACGCCACGTCAGGGCTTGGGTATCGAGCGTCAATGTTACAAGCATGCAGGGCTCCGGAAGCAAGGGAAAGGACCTGAGGTGGGCGGCATCCCACGCCGCCCCAGTCTCGAGAGCTAGGTGGAGCTAGGCCGGCGCGTGCGCGTGGTGGTGATCCTGGCTGGAGATGAACTGCCGGAAGCGCTCGGACTTGGTCTGCTGGAACAGTTCGGCAGGTGTCCCCTCGGCCTCGATCAGCCCCTGGTGCATGAACACCACCCGGTTCGATACATTGCGCGCAAAGCCCATCTCGTGGGTCACCACCAGCATGGTGCGACCCTCTTCGGCCAACGCCCGCATCACCTTCAGCACCTCGCCCACCCGCTCAGGATCGAGCGCCGAGGTCGGCTCGTCGAACAACATCACCTTCGGCTTCATCGCCAGCGCGCGGGCGATCGCCGCACGCTGCTGCTGCCCGCCGGACAGGTGCGCGGGATAATGGTTGCGCTTGTCGGCGATGCCGACCTTTTCTAGCAGCGCCTCCGCCTCTTCGATGCACTCAGCGCGCGGCCGCTTTTGCACATGCACCGGCCCTTCGATCAGGTTTTCCAGGATGGTCATGTGCGAAAACAGGTTGAAGCTCTGGAACACCATCGCGAGCTCGGAGCGGATGCGGTCGACCTGGCGGCGATCGGTCGCCTCCAACTGGCCGTGGCGGTTCTTGCGCATCGACAGCGTTTCGCCGGCAACGATGATCTCGCCTTCGTCCGGCGTCTCCAGCAAGTTGATACAACGCAGAAAGGTGCTCTTGCCCGAGCCGCTGGAGCCGAGAATGGAGATTACATCGCCCTCGCGCGCCTGCAGCGAAATGCCTTTGAGCACCGTGTTGTTGCCAAAGCTCTTGCGCAGGTTCTTCACCTCAAGAGCGGCGGTGGTTGGCGTGGCAACCGGGATATCGAAAGTTTTCATGATGTCAGCTCTCAGAATTCGGAATCACAGGGACGTGCTGGGCATGGGGCGCAGATGCGGCGACAGGCGGTACTCAAGCAGCCCGATCAAGCGCACGATGACAAAGTTAAGCACTAGGTAGATCGCGGCGGCGCACATGAACACTTCCATCGTGCGGTAGCTGTTGGCGATGATGCGCTGGGCGACGCCAGTGATTTCCCAAACCGTGACCAGGCTCGCCAGGGCAGTCGACTTCACCATCAGCACCACCTCGGTCGAATACGACGGCAATGCCTGGCGCAGCGCGATTGGCGCGATCACCCGGCGCAGCAGCAGCAGCCCCGACATGCCGCAGGCGCGGCCGGCCTCTATTTGCTGGGCCGGTACGGCCAGCACCCCGCCGCGGAAGATCTCAGCGGTGTAACCCGCGGTGCACAGCGCCAGCGAAATCACCGCACACGAGAACGGATCGCGCATCACCGGCCAGAACAGGCTGTCGCGCACCGCCTCGAACTGCCCGGCGCCGTAGAAGATCAGAAACATCTGGATCATCAGCGGCGAGCCGCGAAATACGAAGACGTAAGCTCGGGAAAACAGCACCAGCGGCTTAATCCGGCTGAAGCGCATCCTGGTCAGCGCCAGGGCCAGCAGGCCGCCCGCCGCGATCGAGAGCGAGAACAGGCCAAGCGTGGTAGGCAGGGCCACAAGCAGTTGGCCGATAGTGTCAGTGAGAAAGGAGATATCCATCGTCGTCGTCCTTATCCGATGGCGCGCCGGAAGCTCTTGCCTACCCGTGCTTCCGCCGTATCAAAGATTCTGTTGGAGAAGCTCGTCATGACGAGATAGAGGGCGCCGCCGACCACGTAGAACAGGAAGTACTGGTGGGTCGAACCGGCTGCCACTTGGCTGGTACGCATCAATTCGGCCAAGCCGGTGACCGAGATCAGCGCCGAGTCCTTCAGCGTCAGCTGCCAGACGTTGCCGAGCCCCGGCAGTGCAAAGCGCAGGATCTGCGGCACGATGATGCGGCGGAACAGCATCGACTTGGGCATGCCGATCGAGCGCGCCGCTTCGATCTCGCCACGGGCCACGGCCAGGAAGGCGCCGCGATACACCTCGGCCTGATAGGAGCCGGAGATGACGCCGACGGCAAAGGCACCGGCGATGAAGGGAGGCAGGTCGACGAAGCCTTCGACCCCCATGGCGCCGCCGACGACTGTCGCCAGGGTCGAGCCGCCAAAATAGATCAGGTAGATCACCAGCAGCTCGGGAACACCGCGAAACACGGTGGTATAGGCATCGCCCAGGATGCGGGCGGGCAGGTTCTTCGACAGCTTGGCCCAGGCAACGATGCCACCGAGCACCGCGCCGACAGCCAGCGAACTCACCGTGACGGCCAGGGTCATCAGCGCGGCGATGAGGAGCATCGACCCCCAACCGCTTGAGCCAAAACCGAGTAGTTCAAATACGCTCATTACGATCGCCTCTTTCCAGCAGAGAATCTGCGCGGAGCAGACTCGCTCGAGTATGACGCAGGCCGCCTCCCGGCAGGCCTGGCCATGATTCGTTCAACCGCCCCGATGACCGGCGCACGGCCTCATCGGGTGCGGTTGCGTCGCCTTCACATCGCCATTACGGCGCCACGTTCACCTTGAACCACTTTTCGCTGAGCTTCTTGACGGTGCCGTCGGCCAGCGCGGCCTTGATGGCCGTGTCGAATTTGGCTTTCAGTTCGGGATCGCTCTTGCGCAGACCGAGTGCCTCGCCCTCGCCCCAGATCGGGCCGGTCAATTGCGGGCCGGTCAACGCGAGGGTCTTGTTGCCGGGTTTGGCGAAGGCGGAGAGGAAGTAGGTGGTGTCGTCGAACGCCACATCGATGCGCCCGGAGCTCAGGTCCAGATCATGCTCGGCGGCACTCTTGTACTCGCGGATCGTGGCGATGTCCTTGAAGTTGCTGTAGATGAAACCCGAGTAGATGGTGGCGGCCTGGATGCCGATGGTCTTGCCTTTGAGCGCCTTGCGCAGGGAATCCACAGTCGCCTTGTCCGTCGCGGCCTTACCGGTCAGGCGCACCATTTTGCCGGTACCGGCCAGATTGGCCATCGGACCGGTCTTGAGTGCCGCGAACCCCGCCGGAGTGCTGGCATAAGGCGTGGAGAAGGCGATCTCCTTCTTACGCTCCTCGGTCACCGACAGCGCATCCATAATCACGTCGAACTTGCCGACCTTGAGGCCGGCCATCATGCCGTTCCAGTCCTGGGTGATCAGCTTGCACTTCACCTTCATGCGAGCACACAGATTCTGCGCGAGCTCAGGTTCAAAGCCACCGAGCGTGCCATCCGGCTTGGTCAGGTTCCAAGGCTCATAGCCCCCTTCCAGAGCGATGGTGACGTTCTGCCAATCTTTTGCTTCGGCGTGGGCCGCCAAGGTCGAGATGGCCACGGCGGCGGTCAGTGCCAGGGTTCTTGCGGATACGGTGAATGCCTTCATGTCGTTTCTTCTCCGAATGGCTGCTACGCGCTTGAAGCTCGACCTCATCTGAGGCCGGCCTGTCCTCTCCGATCTCCCCACCAGCACGGGTGGGATAGAGATGCTTTTTTTGTGAGCCCTGGCGTCTCCTAGTGCGCCAGATGCAGCCACCCTTGATCGGGGTCAACCGCACGCTGGTCATCGTGCATGCCTATACAACTAGTGTCAATATCTTTGTTCTACAATAAATTCAAACCGTGATTTACCCTTACAAATCAATATCTTCAATGAAAGAAAAGCCACAGAAACTCAAGCCACACTCATCATTGCCTATACAAATTAAAGCCGTGCTATAGTTTGGTATCACTCAGTCAGCCCTTACACCATGCCCAACGCCTCGAAAAAGCCGGTCCCCGCCTACGTTCAGATCAAGGACTACGTCCGAAAGCAGATCGAGAGCGGCTCCTGGCCGATGGGCAGCCTGATCCCGTCGGAGCACGACCTGCTTAAGCAATTCGGTGTGTCGCGCATGACAGTGCATCGCGCCTTGCGCGAACTGACCGCCGACCAGGTGTTGTACCGGGTGCAGGGAGCCGGCACCTTCGTCACTGCGCAGAAGTACCAGTCCACCCTGGTCGAGATCAAAAGCATTGCCGAGGAAATCAAGAGCCGCGGCGGCCAGCACCGCAGCGAAGTGCTGATCCTGGAGCTTTCCACCGAGACCAAGGCGCTTGAGGCCCTGGAGCTGCCCGACGGTGCCCAGGCCTTCCACTCGCGCATCGTGCATTTCGAGAATGAGGTGCCGATCCAGCTGGAGGACCGTTTCGTCAATCCGCAGCTCTACCCGCACTACCTCGAGCAGGACTTTCGGACCATCACCCCGAACGAGTACATGACGAACGAGGCGCCGCTGCAGCGGGCCGAATACGTGATCACCGCCCGCATGCCTGATGCCACGGCACGCCATCGCCTGCGCATGGACATCGGCGACCCCTGCCTGGTGCTGCACCGCCGCACCTGGGCCCACGACCAGATCGCCACCGATGTCACGCTGTGGCACCCCAGCTCGCGCTACCAGTTCTCCGGCGGCTTTTAAGCTTCTTTGCCAGCGGCTCCAGCGCCTGCCCGTTCCGACGAGGGGGCGGCGCGGGCGTCCGGACATCGTTCAGAGGCTTCCGCCCCAATGTTGTATATACTTTATCATTCCAGAAACCTGGCTTCACTTGCGCATCCCCTCCTCTCTTCACGCCTCGGCCTCCTGCCTGCCCAACCAGAAATCGGTGTCAAACCCGTTTTCTCGGCAATCCACCAACCATGCACTAAATAGTTAACTATCAGTCAGTTAACATGACATCAGCACCGATCTGACATGCTGCACCGCAGTACTTTGTATCCAGCAGCCACACGCCGATCCCGGACCCGACAAAAATTTTCGCCATAGCACTTGTATATACAAAGACAGTGCGATACAGTTTGCTCACGTTGTATAGACATAGATCAATACTCACAACGTGCAGCGCAGCCGATTCGGGCTGTACAGCACTGCCGGACACCGCCCAGTCAGTACGGGCACTGGTTGACTGAGCAGGCTTTGATCGGTCGCAAGACTGTCGAAACCCAAGCAATGCCCCTATTCACCGGACACCTTGATGTGTCGAAGGAGACCCGCATGAACCAGCCGCAACGCATCGATCCTCGCCTCGATCCGACTCGTGTAATCCGCGCCCCGCGTGGTAGCGAACTCACCTGCAAGAGCTGGCTGACCGAAGCCGCTTACCGGATGCTCCAGAACAATCTGGACCCGGACGTGGCCGAGAACCCGCAGCACCTGGTGGTGTACGGCGGCATCGGTCGTGCCGCGCGCGACTGGGAGTGTTTCGACCAGATCCTCGCCTCGCTCAAAGACCTGGACGACGACGAATCGCTGCTGATCCAGTCGGGCAAGCCGGTTGGCGTGTTCAAGACCCACCCGGATGCGCCGCGCGTACTGCTGGCCAACTCCAACCTGGTGCCGAAGTGGGCCAACTGGGAAAAATTCAACGAGCTCGATCGTGCCGGCCTGTTCATGTACGGCCAGATGACCGCCGGTAGCTGGATCTACATCGGCAGCCAGGGCATCGTGCAGGGCACCTTCGAGACCTTCGCCGAAGCCGGCCGCCAGCACTACAACGGCGACCTGGCCGGCCGCTGGATCCTGACCGCGGGCCTGGGCGGCATGGGCGGCGCGCAGCCGCTGGCCGCGACGCTGGCCGGCGCGGTGTCGCTGAACATCGAATGCCAGCAGTCGAGCATCGACTTCCGCCTGCGCACCCGTTACCTCGACAAGCAGGCGCGCGACATCGACGAGGCGCTGGAGCTGGTGCGCTACCACACCGAACGCAAGGAAGCCGTGTCGATCGGCCTGCTCGGCAACGCCGCCGACATCCTGCCGGAACTGGTGAAGCGCGCTCGCGCCGGGGCGATCAAGCCGGACCTGGTCACCGACCAGACCTCGGCGCACGACCTGGTGAACGGCTACCTGCCGACCGGCTGGACCGTGGAACAATGGCGCGCCGCCCAGCAGGACCCGTCGCAGCACACCCGCCTGACCGAAGAGGCCGCCCGCTCGTGCGCGGTGCACGTACAGGCGATGCTCGACTTCCAGTCGATGGGCATCCCGACCGTCGACTACGGCAACAACATCCGCCAGGTCGCGCTCGACCAGGGCGTGAAGAACGCCTTCGACTTCCCGGGCTTCGTGCCGGCCTATATCCGTCCGCAGTTCTGCGAAGGCCGCGGCCCGTTCCGCTGGGTGGCGCTGTCCGGCGACCCGGAGGACATCTACAAGACCGACGCCAAGATCAAGGAGCTGTTCCCGCAGCACAAGATGGTGCACCGCTGGCTCGACATGGCGCGCGAACGCATCGCCTTCCAGGGCCTGCCGGCGCGTATCTGCTGGCTCGGCCTCGGCGAGCGTCATCTCGCCGGCCTGGCGTTCAACGAAATGGTGCGCAACGGTGAGCTGAAGGCGCCGATCGTGATCGGCCGCGACCACCTCGACACCGGCTCGGTCGCCAGCCCGAACCGCGAGACCGAAGCGATGCGCGACGGCACCGACGCGGTGTCCGACTGGCCGCTCCTGAACGCCCTGCTCAACACCGCCGGCGGCGCGACCTGGGTGTCGCTGCACCACGGTGGCGGCGTAGGCATGGGCTACAGCCAGCACTCCGGCATGGTGATCGTTGCCGACGGTTCGGAAGAGGCCGAGAAGCGCCTGGCCCGCGTGCTGGTGAACGACTGCGGCTCGGGCGTGATGCGCCACGCCGACGCCGGCTACGAAACGGCGATCGCCTGCGCCAAGCGCTTCGGCCTGAAACTGCCGATGATTAAGTAAGCGTCACGATCCGCGACCCGATAACAGCCCCGCCAGACGCGGGGCCCCCGAGATATCGAACCCGTGACGGCGACCCCGTCACCCCGTTCATTTAGTTAAAGAGATAGACATGAGCTCGACCCTGATCCTCCGCCCCGGCCAACTGACCCTCGCCGAGCTGCGCCAGCTGTGGCTGAGCGCCACGACGATCGCCCTGCCCGACGAGGCCTACCCGGCGATGGCCGCTTCGGCCGACGTGGTCCGCCGCATCGCCGACAAGGGCGACGCCGCCTACGGCATCAACACCGGCTTCGGCAAGCTGGCCCTCACCCGCATCCCTGACGAACAGCTCGAACTGTTGCAGCGCAACCTGATCATGTCGCACTCGGTCGGCGTGGGCGAGACGCTGAGCCCGGCGGTGACCCGCCTGGTGATGGCGCTGAAGATCGGCAGCCTGGCGCGCGGCTTCTCCGGCGTGCGCGCCGTGGTGGTCGACACGCTGCTGGCGGTGTTCAACGCCGGCATCCTGCCGCACATCCCGGCCAAGGGCTCGGTCGGCGCTTCGGGCGATTTGGCACCGCTGTCGCACATGACGCTGACGCTGATGGGCGAAGGCGACGCCTACGTCGACGGCCGTCGCATGCCGGCGCGCGAAGCGCTGGAGATGGCCGGCATCACCCCGCTGCGTCTGGCGTCCAAGGAAGGCCTGGCGCTGATCAACGGCACCCAGGTATCGACCGCACTGGCGCTGAACGGCCTGTTCATGGCCGAGCGCGTGTTCAAGGCGGCGACGCTGTCCGGTGCACTGGCGGTGGACGCCGCCAAGGGTAGCGATGCACCGTTCGATCCGCGCATCCACGCCGTACGCGGCCAAGCGGGTCAGATCGCCATGGCCGGCGTGTATCGCGAGCTCTTGACCGGCAGCGCGATCCGCCAGTCGCACCTGGAAAACGACAACCGCGTGCAGGACCCGTACAGCCTGCGCTGCCAGCCGCAAGTGATGGGCGCCTGCCACGACCTGATCCGTCAGGCCGCACGCACCCTGCTGATCGAAGCCAACGCCGTCACCGACAACCCGCTGGTCTTCCCGGGTGAAAACGGCGAACCGGACGCGGTGCTGTCCGGCGGCAACTTCCACGCCGAGCCGGTGGCGTTCGCCGCCGACACGCTGGCGCTGGCGATCTCCGAGATCGGCGCGCTGTCCGAGCGTCGCATCGCACTGTTGATCGACTCGACCCTGTCCGGCCTACCGCCATTCCTAGTGCAGGAACCGGGCCTGAACTCCGGCTTCATGATCGCCCACGTCACCGCCGCCGCGCTGGCGTCGGAAAACAAGTCGCTGGCGCACCCGGCCAGCGTCGACAGCCTGCCGACTTCGGCCAACCAGGAAGACCACGTCAGCATGGCGACCTTCGCCGGCCGTCGTCTGGCCGAGATGGCCGACAACACCGCCACCATCATCGGCATCGAGCTGCTCGCCGCAGCCCAGGGCGTCGACTTCCACCAGCCACTCGCCACCTCGCCGCGCCTGGCCAAGCTCTACCAGCAGCTGCGTTCCAAGGTGCCGTTCTACGACCGCGACCGCCTGTTCGCGCCGGAAATCGATGCGGCCACCGCACTGGTGCGCCAGGGCGAACTGGCCGGTGCGCAGGGCGAGCTGCTCGGCGTACTGTTCGACTGAGCGGAGGCGACGATGAGTCAACATGCCCTGGCAGGCTGGCAGGGTCGCGTCGACGCCGAGGAAGGTGAGTTCGGCCGGCGCTGGCACCAGATCGTCGCGGCGACGCCGGCATCGGGCCCGCTCGGCGGCGTCACGCTGCTCGGCTTCGCCTGCGACGCCGGCGTGGCGCGCAACCACGGGCGCATCGGTGCGGCCGAAGGCCCGGCGGCGCTGCGTGCGCTGCTGGGCAATATGCCGGTACGCCACGTCAGCACGCTGTGGGACGCCGACGACGTGCGCTGCGAAGGCGACGCACTGGAACCGGCGCAGGCCGCGCTGTCCGAACGGCTCGCCGGCCTGCTGGCACGCGGCACCTTCCCGATCACGCTCGGCGGCGGTCACGAGATCGCCTACGGCTCGTTCGGCGGGCTCGCCCGCCACCTGGCGGCCCAGAGCGATGACGTGCCGCGCATCGGCGTCATCAACTTCGACGCGCACTTCGATCTGAGGTTGGCCGAACGCGCCAGCTCCGGCACGCCGTTTAGGCAGATCGCCGAGGACTGCGCCGCGCGCGGCTGGCCGTTTCACTACGCCTGTCTCGGCGTCAGCGACTACGCCAACACCCGCGCGCTGTTCGAGCGGGCCGAGGCGCTCGGCGTGAGCTGGCGGCGCGACGAGGAGATGGGCGTCGACAAGTTGGCCGAAGCGCGTGCGCAGCTGCAACGCTTCATCGACGGCGTCGATCACCTGTACCTCACCATCTGCCTCGACGTGCTGCCGGCCGCGGTCGCACCGGGCGTCAGCGCCCCGGCCCCGCACGGCGTGGCGCTGGAGGTGGTCGAGGCGCTGATCGACACGGTGCTGGCGTCGGGCAAGTTGCGCCTGGCGGACATCGCCGAGCTCAATCCGCGCCTCGACATCGACGCGCACACCGCCCGGGTCGGCGCCCGCCTGGTGGCGCGTCTCGCCGAGGCGATGGCGGCACGGCAAGGGGGCTGAATGCAGAGCCTCTGCCCTGCCGACTACCGTTCACAGCCGTGGAAGAACGGCGCAGGCGTCACCGTCGAGCTCGCGGTGTTCCCGGCCGACGCCGGCCTCGATAGCTTCGACTGGCGCATCAGTCGCGCCCGCGTCGGAGCTGACGGGCCGTTCTCTTCCTTCCCCGGCATCGACCGCAGCCTCGCGCTGCTGTCCGGCGCCGGGCTGCGTTTAACCGGCGATGGCTTCGCCCCGTTCACCTTGGCCGCCGACGGCAATGTCTGGCGCTTCGCCGGCGAGACGCCGGTCGCCGCCGAGCTAGTCGATGAAGCGGTCGAAGACTTCAACGTGATGACGCGGCGCGGACGCGTCGAGCAGCGCGTCGCCCACCATGCGCTGACGGCCGGCGAGACGCTGCCGCTCGCAAGCGACGGCGATGCGATCCGCTTCGTGCACTGCGTCGCCGGCCGACTTCGCGCCGGCAGCGAAGTGCTCGCCGCAGCCGAAAGCCTGCTGCTGGCCCCGGCCGACGGCACGGTCACGCTGCGCGCCGAGGCGGATTGCCGGCTGTTCATCGTCACCCTGATTCCGCAAGGAGACCTTGCATGAGCGTTTCTTCATCCGGCCCGCGTTGGGACGCGCTGTGGCGCAACGTGCACCTGGCGACGTCGGCCGAACACGACGGCTACGGCGAGATCCGCGACGCCGCGATCGCGGTGCAGGACGGCCGCATCGCCTGGCTCGGTCTTGAGGCCGACCTGCCGGCCGGCGCGAAGGCGCTGGTCGAGCACGACGGCGGCGGCGCCTGGCTGACCCCGGGGCTGATCGACTGCCACAGCCACATCGTCTACGCCGGCAACCGCAGCGACGAGTTCGAGGATCGCCTCAACGGCGTGCCGTACGAGGCGATCGCGCAGCGCGGCGGCGGCATCCTGTCGACCGTGCGCGCCACCCGCGCCGCCGACGAGGAGCAGCTGTTCGCCGCGAGCCGGCCGCGCGTCGCCGCGATGTTGGCCGAAGGCGTCACGACGCTCGAGATCAAGTCCGGCTACGGCCTGACGCTGGACAGCGAGCGCCGGATGCTGAGCATCGCGCGCCGCATCGGCGCAACCCTGCCGGTGCGGGTGCGCACCAGCTTCCTCGGCGCGCACGCGCTGCCGCCCGAGTTCGCCGGCCGTGCCGACGACTACGTCACGACCTTGGCCGAACAGTGGCTGCCGGCGCTGGCGGCCGAGGGCCTGGTCGACGCGGTCGACGCGTTCTGCGAGAAGATCGCGTTCAGCCCGGAGCAGACCGCGCGGCTGTTCGATGCGGCGCGAGAGCTCGGCCTGCCGGTGAAGCTGCACGCAGAGCAGCTGTCCGACCAGGGCGGCGCTGCGCTGGTCGCGGGCTTTAAGGGCCTGTCGGCCGACCACCTGGAATACCTGACAGATAAAGGCATCGCCGCGATGCGCGAGGCCGGCACGGTGGCGGTGCTCTTGCCCGGCGCGTTCTACTTCCTGCGCGAGACCAAGCTGCCGCCGATCGCCGCGCTTCGTGACGCCGGCGTGTCGATCGCGCTCGCGACCGACAGCAACCCGGGCACCTCGCCGCTGACCTCGCCGTTGTTGACGATGAACATGGCGTGCACGCTGTTTAGACTCACGCCGCAGGAGGCGCTGGCCGGTTTCACCCGCCACGCCGCGACGGCGCTGGGGCTTGGCGACGAGCTCGGCACGCTGCAAGTCGGCAAGCTCGCCGATTTCGCGCTGTGGGACATCGACCGACCGGCCGACCTCGCGTACACGCTGGGCCTGAACCCCTGCCGCCAGGTGGTCAACGCCGGCGTCGCGCGCGCTCCGCGCTGATATTTTCCTTTCTGCTTTGACCCCCGCCTTGGGTTTGCCCCGGGCGGGGCTTTTTACGTTTTACCCACCCGACAAGATGACAGATGCAGATTCCGGCAAATCTGGCCTCCTGTGCCGGTGAAACCTTCCAGCTGCGTCCTCTAGGGCTGGGGCCAGGAGGCGAAGCCCATTAGAAAAGGGCTGCACTAAGAGCCTGTTCATGATCTTTTTGCGGACTGCGCTGGCCCGGGGGGGGGGAGAAAAAAAAAAAAAAAAAGAAGACGAGAAGAAAAAGAAAAAAAAACAAAACCCCAACCCACCC
>NZ_JBVMAE010000037.1:0-31392 GCF_055597485.1 Crenobacter sp. CS_VA4 | reverse complement strand
GTCCCCATCGTCTAGAGGCCTAGGACACTGCCCTTTCACGGCGGCGACCGGGGTTCGAATCCCCGTGGGGACGCCACTAGGCGCCGGGCAATTCGCCCAAACTTACTCCCGCACCGCCATCGCTACCAAGTTTCCGCTAGGCCTCGGCCCGGCAGGCCAGCCCGATTACCGCTTTGTCGGCAGCACGCCTTGCCCTATCCTTCGTCTCACCCTTTTATTCAAGTTTACCGATCATGAAAGCTATGCCGCGGTTCCAGTTGCTGTTGTTCACGGTCATCTACGGTCTGCTCGCGTTCTTGAGCATCGATGCCCAGGATAGTGCCGACCTATCGACGCTGATCTGGCCCGCGGCGGGCATTCTGCTCGGTGCACTGATGCTCGTGCCGCTGCGCAAATGGCCGCTGTGGATGGGGATCGCCGGCGCGCTGCATATGGCGGCCAGCCTGACTAGCGGGCGCCCGATGAATATGGCGCTGCTGTTCACGGCGACCGACCTAGTGACGATGGCGCTGATCGCCGCAATCTGGCGCCGCCAGGTCGGCGAGCAACGCTCCCTTACCCAGCCGCGCAACCTGTTCTGGTTTATCGGCCTGGTGCTCGTCGGCAGCATTTTAGGCGGGATGACGACGGACGAGACGCTGGAACTCCTCGGCCGGCCAACCTCGCAATTCGGCTGGACCACCTGGGCGGTGTCGGACGGCATCGGCTGCCTGGTCGGTGCGCCGCTGGTGGTGGCCTGGTCCAGCTTCCGGGTGAAGCTGATCGGTGGACCGAATCGCCAGAACCTGCTGATCGGGCTAGTCTGGTTTGTCGCCCTGCTGGTGTCGGCCGAATTCACCTTCGACGGTCCGACCTCGGCCTGGGTATTCGGGGATACCAACTACGAGCTGACCTACCTGCCGCTGCTGTTCGTCGTGCTGGTGGCGCTGGTCTGGGAAGAACGCGGTACCACGCTGGCGCTGGTGGCGCTGGCGCTGATCGCCGGCTTCAATACACTGCAGGGTGAAGGACCGTTCGTGTTCGAAGCGCAGCAGCGCAGCCTGGCGCTGATCGAGGTGCAGGGTTATATCGGCGCCGCCGCGCTGATGGGCCTGACCATGTCGGCGCTCAACGCCAGCCGCCAACAGGCGCTGAAGCAGGCGGCCGCGTGGAAGGTACGCTTCGAGGGCGCGCTGCTGTCGAGCCGTCACCTGATGTACGAATTCGACCCGCACAGCGGCCAGATCAGCTGGGGCGGCGAGGTGCAGGCGCTGCTCGGCCTGCCGGCCACGGCGCTCGCCACGCTCGACGCCTTCCTGGCCCGGGTCCATCCGGATGACCGCCAGCCCCTCGTCGACCATGCCCAGTTCAACGACGCCGACGGCGACGAGATCAGCACGCAAAGCTATCGCTTCCGCCTCCGCTGCGCCGACGGCCAATACCGCACCGCGGTGATCACCGGGGCGCCGATCGTCGACTTCGACGGCGAGGTCTACCGGGTCGACGGCCTGTTGCACCTGGAAGACGAACTGGCGGCGCCGCGGCAGGGCTAAGAGCGATGACTGACGCGACTCACGGCGCCGTCGGCGCGCTGCTGATCCACGGCCTCGGCGGCACCCAGTACGACCTGGGCCTGATGCACAAGGTGTTGAAACGCGCCGGCGTCGACACCCACGCACTGACCCTGCCCGGCCACGGCGGCGAGCCGGACGACCTGGTGACGATCAGCGCCGAAGACTGGCTGGAGGCGGTGCGTGCCAAGTACCGCGAGCTGCGTCCGCAGTATCAGACGCTGCACGTGCTGGGCATGTGCATGGGCGCGTTGCTGGCCATCGAAACCGTCAAGCGCGAGCACCACGACAACGGCCGGCTGGTCGCGCTGGCCCCGCCGGTGTTCATCGACGGCTGGTCGACGCCGTGGTACCGCGGCCTGCGCTACCTGGTGTACCGGTTGCCGCAGCTGGCCAAACGGATGCGGGTCGAGGAAGAGGAACCGTACGGTATCAAGAGCGAGCTGGTGCGCTCGATCGTCAAGGCCAAGTTCGAGCGTGGCGACAACTTCCACTACCGCTGGGTACCGCTCTGCTGCATCCAGCAGGTCGACCGGCTGCGCGGCTGGGTCAAGCAAAACCTCGCCGACATCCACTGCCCGACGCTGGTCGTGCACGCCCGCGAGGACGAGCTGACCAGCCTGCATTCGGCCCACTTCCTCGAGGCGCAGATCGGGCCGGCCAAGACGCGCCTGGTGGTATTGGAAAACAGCTACCACATGATCTGCGTCGACAACGACCGCGAGCAGGTGGCGCAAAGCGTGCTGGAACACTTCGGCCTCGACCCGGCGTTCGCGAAACCGCGCCGCCGCAGCGCGGCGACCGCACCGGACGACGACGGCGCCAGCGGCTGAAGCGACCCCACCCAAAGCCACAAGGGCGCCACACGGCGCCCTTGTTTTCAGCACAACGCAGAACGGATACCCCAATGTCTGTCCTCGACCCTGCCGGTCACTCAGGGTATAAAACCCCCAATTCCGGACACACCCACCCGAGGCCAAGAAAAACTCATGACATTGGAACCGCTACTCCGCTTTCTGCATATCGCCAGCGTCACCCTATGGGTCGGTGGCATGTTCTTCGCTTACGTCTGCCTGCGCCCAGTCGCGGCAAAACTGCTCGAGCCCCCGCAACGCCTGCGACTATGGCGGCATGTATTTGCGCGCTTTTTCGTCTGGGTTTGGGGCGCCGTCATCCTGATTCCCGCCAGTGGCCTCATCATGATCGGCCACGTCGGCTTCGCCGCGGCTCCGCTCAACTGGCATCTGATGCTCGGAAGCGGTTTCGCGATGATCGCGATCTTCATCTACGTCGTCACCGGTCCCTACGCCGCACTCAAGCGAGCCGTCGATGCCGAGGACTGGAAAGCCGGCGGCATGGCGCTCAATCGCATCAGGCAGGCGGTCGGGGCGAACTTGGTTCTCGGTTTCCTGACCATCGGTCTGGCGACGCTCGGGCGCATGCTGGCCTAGTGCCCCGCTCCCGAAAATGCTCGAACCGGGCAATGCCCGAATCCGCGAACCGTCGACTCGAAGCGGACACGGCCCCGTTCGTTTATTGCTTTACCCGATCAATAGTCGAGCCGCCCAAGATATCCGGTCAATTCGAGGTAGCCGTGACCGACGGCCTTTCCGGCGGCCAGCGCCGTCACCGCGCCTTCCCAATACACGGCACCGGTACTGGCCCGGCTGTCGAGTTCCTGGTCGTCCATCAGCGGTGCGAGATCGAGTCGCAGCTCGCCCGCCTGAACCCGCATCGCCACCGGGTAATCGGCCCCGGTGCGCGGCGAGCGCCAGCGCCGCCTCGGCATGAAGCTCACCGCCTCGGGCGGTAGGGCGTGTGCGCTGCCGTCGGCGCCGCGCAGCGTGCCGCCTGCCCAGAACTTGCGCCCGGCCTTGTCGCGGATCTGCAGGGCCATCAATGCGCCGCCATCGTCGAGGTTGATGCCGATCCAGTCCCAGCCGACCGCCCCGTCCGCCAGCGGCGCCGATGCCCATTCGTGATCCAGCCAGGCGCTGCCGTACACGCGCTCCGGTTTGCCCTGGCGCGTCACCGTGCCGCTCACCGCAAGTTGCGGCTGGCTGTAGTAGAAGCTTGCCTGGGACGCCAAGGGCCCCTTGCGGCTGTAGCCGCGTTCGCCTTGCAGCAACGGCGCCTGCGTCGGCCGCAACGCGAGTTCGAGCGCGAATCCCCGTGCCGCGAGCGTGGCGCGATACTCCCCGTTCGCTTCCCGCCTCAGTGCCCAGCCGTCGACGCTCACCGCGGTGTCGGCGGTGGCGGCGTCCGCCAGCCCCAGGCCGGCCCGCGCGGCGCGCTGGTCGTATTGCAGCTTCCCGACCGCGGGGTCGCTCAGCGCGACGTGGGCGAACAGCAATTGCTTAGGCGCGAAACGGGAGGGGTTGGCCTGATCGAGCGGCGGCCGCGAACGGAAGAATGTCACCTGGAAGCCGAGCGGCGCGCCCGTCTCGGTGCGCAGCCAGCCGGTGACATACCACCATTCGCTGCGATAGTCGGGGTGCGCGCCATGATCGTTCGGAAAGTGCAGCAGGCGGCCCGACTCGACCGGCGGATAGCTTGGCGCCGCCGCCAGTGCGGTGAACACCGCCAGCACCAGGCACAGCACGAATGGCCGCTTGCTCACCAATCCTCCCTCACCGCGCGCACGGCGCTGCCGGACATCGCCTGCCGCCCGCTGAAGAGCGCGGTCAGCGCCGCCGCTGCCACGAGCGCTGTCGCCATCATTGCCAGCAAGGTCCACGGCATGTGCAGGCTCATGGTCCAGTGAAACGACTGCGGGTTGACCACGTGAATCAGGATCAGCGCGATGACCCACCCCAGCGCAAGACCCGCCGCAATACCCAAGAGCGCGAGCAGCGCCCCCTCCAGCGCCAGCATGGCGCCGATTTGCCGGCGCGTCACGCCGAGATGGCGCAGCACGCCGAATTCGCGCGAGCGCGCCAACGCCTGTGCGCTGAAGCTGGCACCGATGCCGAACACGCCGATGATCACCGCCACCGCCTCCAGCAGGTAGGTGACGGCAAAGCTGCGGTCGAAAATCTTGAGGCTGGCGGCATGAATCTCGCCGGGTTGGACGAACTGGACCTGCTCACCACCCGCCAGGCGGGGGCGCAGACGGTCCTGCACCTGGGCCGGGCCGCTGCCTGGTGCCAGCCACAGCGCGGCGTCGGTGACGCGCCGATCGCCCGTCAGGCGACGGTAATCGTCCCGGGCTATCACCACCGCGCCAAACTGCCGCACGTAATCACGCCACACACCAGCGACCATGAAGGCGGCCGGCCGGCCCGCCAATGGAAGCGTGGCACGGTGGCCGGGACGCAATCCATAGAGGTCCACCATGGCCTCGCTGACCCATACTGCAGGCGGGTCGCCCGGCCTCGGGGCGAGCGGGGCCCCCACCAGCGGCAGCCGCCCGCCCGGATTGCGCGGGTCGATCTGTCGGGCAATCAGGGTCACCGGCGGACGGCGGGCATCGAGCAGGATCTGGCTTGTGCGCAAGAACTCGGCCCGCGTCACGCCGGGCGTGCTGGCGATGGCCCGCTGATCGTGTTCGGAGAAATAACCGGCATCGCCGCCCGGTGCGGCGCGCAGATAGAGTTGCGCCGGCAGGACGGCATCTAGCCAGTCGTCGACCGAAGTGCGAAAACTCGCCACCATGATCACCATCGCCGTCATCAGGCTGAAGCTGGCGAGGATGCCGCCCAAGCCGATCGCCGCCCGGCCCGGTGCGCCGGCAAGTTGCGTCAACGCCAGATGGGGCACGGTCCGCCGCGAGGGGGACAAGCGCCGAAACACCGAATGCGCCAGCCGTGGCATCAGCATGATCGCGCCCACCAGCAGCAAGGCGATGGCCAGATAACCGAAGATAGGCAGGCCCGCCACCGGCCCGGCCTGCGTCAGCGCGAGCCCAGCGGCGATGGCCACCAGCCCCGCCCAGGGCGCGCGCAGCCGACTGAGCGCGGTTTCCTCGTCGCCGGCCTTGAGCGCTTGCGCCGGACTGGCGCGGGCGACTTCCCAGGCCGGCGCGAGGCTGCCGAGCAGCGCGGCCAGCAGCCCGAGTGCGAGGAACAGCAGCGCCGACCCCGCGTCGAACTGCACCGTCGGCCGAACGCCTTCGAAGTAGCCGCCACCCAAGTCGCCGCCCGCGTAGCGCAGCACCGCAGCGGCGAGCGCGAAGCCCAGCGCCAGGCCGAGCAGGGCGCCGACCATGCCCTGCGCGGCTCCCTCCGCCAGGATCAGCCGCAGCAGGTCGCCGCGCGTCATCCCCAGAGCGCGCAGCAGCGCCAGTTGCGAGCGACGCCGCAGCACCGATAAGGCCTGCGTCGAGAACACCAGGAAGGCGCCGGTGAACAGCGCCACCAGCGCCAGCACGTTCAGATTCACGCGATAGGCGCGCGACAGGTTCGAGGCGATGCGCACATTGTCCTGCGGCGTGCCCGCCACGATCCCCGCGGGCAGCCGTCTGGTCAGAGTGTGCAGGAAGGCATCGGCATCCACGCCGGGCCTGAGCTTGACGTCGATGCGCTGCAGCAGGCCGAGCCGGTCCAGGCGCCACTGCGCCGCGCCGATGTCCATCACGCCGAGGCGCAAGCCCTCGCCAAGCGCCGGCAGCGAGCCGGCGATGCGCAGCACGACTGGCCTGAGCCCGACCTGGACGGTCAGCGTGTCGCCCGGCTTGAGGTCGAGCCAGGCCAGTGCCGCCGGCGAAAGAAACACGGCATCCGGATCGAGCAGCTCGAGGTTGCCCGCGCGCGCCCGGGTCGGCCGCCCGATCAGCCCCGGCGTCACCAGCGCGGCCCGGAACACGTCGATCCCGACGAGCTTCAGCGCTTGCTTGCGCCGCGGCACCCAGGTATCCGCCTCCACCACCGGGCTGGCTGTCGCCACCTCCGGCAGCTGCGCAATGCGCTGGTAGAGGGATTCGTCGAAGCCGGTGCGCGGCCCGCGGATCTCGATATCGGCGTTGCCCATCAACGAGCGCACCGTCTGGGAAAACTCTGCGAGCGCAGCATGGTTGATCAACTGTACGGCATAGCCCATCGCTACGCCGATGGCGATGGCTAGGACGCCGACAAGATAGCGCCCGGTATGGGCGCGTACCTCCCCCACAAGCAGAGCGCGAGCAGGCGAGCGGAGCGCTTTCATGATTCAGCCGCCGACCCGGGGCGCGTGCGATGACGGGTGCGGCGCCAGCCCGTCGGGCGTCAACAGCAGGATACGGTCCGTCGTTGCCGCGGCCAGTGCGGAATGCGTGACCAGAATGCCCGCGGCGCCAGCTGTCTTGACCCGGTCATGCAGTAGACGCAGGATTTGCGCCGCCGTTTCGGGATCGATATTGCCGGTGGGCTCGTCGGCCAAGAGCAGTGCGGGCTGATGGATCAGGGCCCGCGCAATCGCCACCCGCTGCATCTCGCCGCCGGAGAGTTCGCGCGGTCGACTCTCTTCCCGCCCAGCGAGTCCTACCGCGGCGAGCATCGCGGCAACACGGGCGGCCGCTTCGCGACTACCGAGGCCGTTGAGCAGCAGTGGCAGCGCCACGTTCTGGGCCACGCTCAGGTGCGGCAGCACATGGAACGCCTGGAACACGAAACCCATCTTGCGCCGCCGCAGCCGCGTGGCGGCATCATCGTCCAGCGTCCCCAGATCCTGCCCGTCGAACACGATACGGCCGCCGTCAGGCCGATCCAGACCGGCGATCAGGTTGAGCAACGTCGATTTGCCCACGCCCGACTCGCCCATGACGGCAATATATTCGCCAGCGCCCAGCGTAAGACTGACTTCGCGCAGCACAGTGCGCGAGCGCCTATCGCGGTACGTCTTACTCACCGCAATCAGGCTCAGTACGGGATTTTCTGCATCGCAAAGCGGCGTGGCCATGGCAAAGCCGGTTTCGGAGTTGGGAACACACCACTCAGAATAGCGGATCTATGCTCTGTCCCAGACTTGCTGGACAGTCATGGTTGCTATTGGGACGCTGTCTCAGCGAAGTTCAGACCAGGTGATGCGATTCAATCCTGTCGCCCTCCCCCGCTGTGCTGGTTTTCTGAGCATAACAGCGTGGGGCAATCAGGCAGCGGGTGTGTCTGGCCGTGTTTTTTCATGAGCCCTACACTGGCTTCACCGTCGACTGCCAACCGTTCTGGGTGACGCGTCCGGGCCGAGGAAGAGTCAGATGAGAAACGCAACGCAAACCCTGTTCTTCGCGGGCCATGCCCGGTTGCCGCAGGGAATGGCGGCCCAGAATGTGTTCGAATCGCTGTCGATCACGGTCGAGGTGGACCCCTGCTACGCGGTGGTGATCGAGGCATCGTGTACCTTGGCGACCGAGCATGGCCGGATCTTCGTTCGCGACCTGTTACGCGGCTACAGCCTGCTAGGTGGCATGGCGGAACCGATCGCGGAAATCCAGCGACGCTATATCGGGCGCGCGGCCTCGGCGCTAATCGCCGCGCTGAAGGATCTGGAAGTCAACGTCGAGCGCAACCGGCAGACCTTCGGCGCGGCGACCGCCAGAGTCGGCTAGCCGCATATAGATCAACATCCCGGAGCGGTGCGAGCCGGGCAAGCCACTCGCACCCGATGCGCTCACCGCCCTTAGCCGGGCCGGCTTCCAGCGCTTCGACAATCCCGACCCTTGTCTGTGGGGCTGCCGAGCGCCGAGCAACCGGCGACCGAAGGCAGTGAATCACTGGCCTCGTCCGCGAGACCGGGCTCCCCGTCCAGTACCTATCTTTAAAATTGGAACGGAGAGATCCATGGATATGCAACAGTCCGTACTGGCACGCCAGACCCATCACTATGCCGAACACGCCGCTTATCGTATCGACGCCCATCCGCACCATGCGCGCCTCTATCACGTTACGCTGAAGACCGGGGCGCTCGAGGCCTTCTTCAGCCGCTTCGCCCATATCACTAGCCAGCATCTGGAGTACGTGCCATATGCGCGCTTCACGCTGGCACAAGGCATGGCCGAAATCGCCGGCGACGGTTTCCTCGAGGTGTTGCGCGCCATCGTGCACGATCGCGACTCGGGCGGTTTCACCATCGGCGTGGAAGGAGTGACGGAGAATCATCAGGATTACGTGAAGTTCGGCACGGCGATCGGCCACCTGATCGGGCCGGGCAATTTCGACGCGATGTCGGGCACTTACTACGCACGCTTCCTCGTCAAGGACACCGACCAGAGCGACTCCTACCTGCGCCAGGCCTACCGGCTGTTCACCTTGCACACCGACGGCACCTTCGTCGACGAGGCGACCGATTGGCTGCTGATGATGAAATTCGACGAGCACAACGCCCAGGGCGGCGAGTCGCGCCTCTTGCACCTGGACGACTGGGCCGAGCTTGCGGCCTTTACCGAGCACCCGCTCTCCGCGTACGCGTTCACCTACAAGTCGCCGCCGAGCAAGAACATCGCGCAGGAGGTGCTTCGGCCAACCTTCTTCAAGGTCAACGACAAGCCGTGCATCTGCTTCATCGACCAGTTCGTCTGCCCTGAAACGATAGAGCACGCCGACTACCTGGGCCGGCTGTCGGCCTCGCTGGAAGCGTCGCCGGCGACCGCCGCGGTCCCGCTGCCGGTCGGCGACCTGATCGTATTGAACAACAGCTTCTGGATGCACGGGCGCGCGCCGTTCGAGCGCCACCCAGAACTCCACCGCGAACTGATGCGCCAGCGCGGCAGGTTCGCCCAGGCATAAGGACAAGCACCATGAAAACGATATACGACTTTGTCATCGTCGGCGGCGGGATCGTCGGGCTGTCGACGGGCATGGCGCTGACCCGCCGCTTCCCGCGCGCGGCTATCCTGGTGCTGGAGAAGGAGGCCGGCTGGGCGGCACACCAGACCGGCCACAACAGTGGCGTGATCCACTCGGGCATCTATTACAAGCCCGGCAGCCTGAAGGCGAAGTTCGCGCGCGAGGGCAACCTGTCGATGACGCGCTTTTGCGAAGAGCACGGCATAGCACACGACATCTGCGGCAAGGTGATCGTCGCGACGAGCCAGAACGAGCTGGCGCTGATGGACAAGCTCTACGAGCGCGGCCAGCAAAACCGGCTGGAGATCGAAAAGATCGGTCCGGAGGCGCTGCGCGAGATCGAACCGCACGTGGCGGGCCTCGGCGCGATCCGCGTGCCCAGTGCCGGCATCGTCGACTACCGGGCGGTCTGCCAGGCCTTCGCGCGGGCCATCACCGAAGGCGGCGGCGAGTTGAAGCTGGGCCAGGAGGTGCGCCGCATCAACCGAAGCCACGACCGGGTCGAACTCATCACGCAGGACGACAGCTACAGCGCACGCTTCCTGATCAACTGTGCCGGGCTGTTCTGCGACCGGGTCGCGCGGATGGACGACGCCGACCCCCGGCTCAAGATCGTGCCGTTTCGCGGCGAGTACTATGAGATCAAGCCCGAGCGCCGCCACCTAGTGAAGCACCTGATCTACCCGGTGCCCAACCCGGCCTTCCCCTTCCTCGGCGTGCACTACACCCGGATGATCGGCGGCCACGTCGAGGCCGGACCGAACGCGGTGCTCGCCCTCAAGCGCGAAGGCTACAACAAGCGCGACGTCAGCCTGCGCGACCTGGCCGAAGTGCTCGCCTACCCGGGCTTCTGGAAGCTGAGCGCGAAGTACTGGCGCGAGGGGCTGGACGAGATGGTGCGCTCAGTCAGCAAGGCCGCGTTCGTGAAGAGCCTGCAGCAGCTGATCCCCGAGATCCGCGCCGACGACCTAGTGCCGGCGCCGGCCGGCGTGCGCGCGCAGGCGCTCAAACCGGACGGAGGCCTGGTCGACGACTTTCACATCATCGAGGGTGAGCGCAGCATCCACGTCTGCAATGCGCCGTCGCCCGCCGCCACCGCGTCGATCGAGATCGGCCGGCACATTGCCGCGCGTGTGCCGGCACTCTGGGCCTGAGTTCCGTTACGAGGTATGGAGAAAATGAGCAAGCCTAGCGTACCTGGCCACGTCGCCGCCTTCCTGGAAAAGCACCGCATCCGCGAGGTGGAATGCCTGCTGCCCGACCTCAACGGCTACCCGCGCGGCAAGGTGCTGCCGGCGGCCGCCTTCGCGGCCGGGCAGGAGCTGCGCGTGGCGCGGGCGGTGGCCATCCACACCGTGGTCGGCGACTTTCCCGACTATCGCTTCTATGGCGAGCGCGACCCGGACATGCGGCTGGTGCCGGACTACGAGAGCCTGCACCTGGTGCCGTGGGCCGGCGGCCGACGAGCGCTGGCGATCCACGACTGTTACGACCTCGACGGCAAGCTCACGCCGATCGCGTCGCGCAGCGTGCTCAAGACGGTGCTCAAGCGCTATGCCGCGCTCGGCTGGCAGCCCATCGTCGCGCCGGAGCTGGAGTTCTACCTGCTCGCGCCGAATCCCGACCCGACCCAGCCGCTGACGCCGCCGGCGGCGCGCTGCGGCCGCGCGGAAATCGGTCACTCGGCGTTCAGCTTCGGCGCGCTCAACGAATTCGCCGACTTCTTCGACGATCTGCACCGGGCGCTCGACTTGCTGGACATCCACGGCGACACCTTCGTGCACGAGCTCGGCCCGAGCCAGTTCGAAATCAACCTCAAGCACGGCGACGCGCTGGAGCTGGCCGACCAGACCTTCCTGTTCAAGTACGCGCTGCGCGAAGTCGGCCTCAAGCACGGCCTCTACGTGGTCTGCATGGCCAAGCCGATTGCCGGTGCGCCGGGCAGCTCGATGCATATCCACCAGAGCCTCATCGACCTCGCCAACGGCCGCAACCTGTTCGGCCAACCCGACGGTGAGGACAGCCCGCAGCTTAGGCACTATATCGCCGGCCTACAGACCTGCTTGCCGGCGCTGATGCCGCTGATGGCGCCGTACGTGAACTCGTACCGGCGCTTCACCAAGAACATGGCGGCACCGGTCAACCTGTCATGGGGGGTGGACAACCGCTCGGTGGGGCTGCGCGTGCCGCTGTCGGGCCCCGACGCGCGCCGCGTGGAAAACCGGCTGCCCGGCTGCGATGCCAACCCCTACCTGGCGCTGGCGGCCAGCCTGGCGGCGGGTCTCTACGGCATCGAGAATGAGCTCGCGCCGACACCGCCCTGCGAAGGCAACGTGTTCTACGGTGAGGATCGCGTCGAGCTGCCGCGCTCGCTCGATAGCGCGCTCGAGCGCATGGCGGGCAGCGAGATCCCGCGGCAGCTGTTCGGCGACGAGTTCGTCGCCGCTTTCGTCGCCGCCAAGGAGGTGGAGCTGGAGAGCTTCCTGAGTGAAGTCACGCCGTGGGAGCGGCGCTACCTCGCCACCCAGGCCTGATCTTCTTCTGATAAAGCCCCGGTGCAGCTTGTCTGCGCCGGGGCTTTTTGCACGCCTCAGGCGTGCGCCAGGAAATCGTACAGGCGCGCATCGTCGCAGTAGCCGACGTTGAAGCGCAGCCACGGCGACGGGCGATGGTCGTTGAAGAACAGGTGGCCGGGCGCCAGGAAGATCCCGGCGTTCAGCGCCTCGTTCGACAGCGCGGCGGCGTCCTCGTGGCCGGGGTGGCGCGCCCAGACGAACATGCCCTCGCGTGCGTGTGGGTTGAACAGCTCCAGTCCGGCGTCCGCCAGCCCTTGCCGCGTCGCCTGCTGCGCGGTGTGCAGGCGTTCACGCAAGGCTTTCAGGTGCTTGCGGTGCCGACCCTCGGTCAGAATCTGGTAGGTCGCCCGCTCGGTCAGCTCGCAGCTGGTGAGCCCGGTCATCATCTTGAACTGGGTCAGGTCCTCGATCAGATCGGGGTGGCCGACGATATAGCCGACCCGCAGGCTCGCGCAGATCGTCTTGGAGAAACTGTTGACGTAGACCACCCGGCTGAGCTGATCCATGCTCGCCAGCGGACGACGCGAGGTCGGGTCGAGTTCCGCGTAGAGGTCGTCCTCGACGACGATGAAGTCGTGACGTTCGGCCAACTGCAGGAGCTTGTGCGCGTTGGCCGCCGAGCACGATGCACCGGTCGGGTTCTGCAGCCGCGGGTTGGTGAACAACGCGCGTGGCCGGTGCCGTTGCAGCAGCACCTCGAGCGCCACGATGTCGGGCCCTTGCGCGGTCCACGGCACCCCGACGACCTTCGCGCCGAAGCGCTTGAGGTGGAACAGCAGGATGCTGTAGCCAGGCTCGTCGACAAACACCGTCTCTCCCGGCTTGACCAGGTATTGCGCCAACAGGCCGAGCGCATGCGAGGCGCCGGTAGTCAGCAGCACCTGCTCGGGCGGCGCGTAGATTTCGTGCTCGTGCAGCCAGTCGGCGATCTTGCGACGCAGCGGCAAATAGCCTTGCGGCGCACCGTAGCCGGTCAATAGGTCGCCAGCCTGGTTGGATACCGCGCGCAGGTTGCGGCGCAGGCTGTCGTCGTCCATCCATTTTTCCGGCAGCCAGCCGCAGCCGGGGTTGAGTTCTGCTGCGCCGTTTTCCCACGATTTATGCAGCATCCACAGCGAATCGAAGCGAACCTCGTGCGTGCTGCCCACGGCGTTGAGCGAGTGGCGAGGATGGAAGCTGCGTACATAAAAACCGGTGTTCTGGCGCGGCACCAGATAGCCTTCGGCGACCAGCCTGTCGTAAGCGTCGATCACGGTCGACACGCTGACGCCATGCGTCTCGGCAAAGCTGCGGATCGACGGCAGCTTGGTCCCGGCGCGCAGCTTTTGCGTATCGATAAGCGATTTGAAATGCCCGACGATCTGAACCACCAACGGCGTGGGCAAACTGGCATCCAACTTGAACATGGACTCCCCTCTTTCAAGTTGGCGATTCTAATTGTTTTTTCATGCCTGCCTGTAGTCCAGCTCCGTCGCGCGGCAAGTACAGACGACCAGCCCACCTCCATAAAAAAATCTTCCTGTCCCGCGAGGAGACAGGAAGAAAGCGTCCAACTGGGAATGGATCGGCCAGGCGTCAACGTCCGGTCTTCAACTGGGTCCAGAGCCGGTTTTCCAGCCGCTGGATGTCGGCCGGCAACGACTTTTCCAGGAACAAGGTCTTCACCACCGACACGGGCGGATAAATCGTGGCATCGTTGACGATCTCCGGCTTGGTGAACTTTTTCGACGCGACATTGGCACTCGGGTAGTACACCTCGTTGGTGATGCCGGCGTGCACTTCCGGGCGCTCGATATAGTTGATCCACTTGTAGGCCGCCTCGACATCCGGCGCATCCTTGAGAATGCCCATCATCGAGAACCACACCGGCGCGCCCCCCTTCGGGATGAAGTATTTGAGTTCATAGGGCTTGTGGGCCTCGCGGGCGCGGCGTTTGGCCATCGCCACGTCGCCCGACCAGCCCAGCGCAAAGCAGATGTCGCCATTAGCCAAGTCGTTGATATAGCTGGTGGTATTGAACAGCATGATGTAGGGGCGCACTTTCTTCAATTGCTCGAAGGCGGCCTGATAATCGGCAGGGTTCTTGCTGTTCGGGTCCTTGCCCAGGTAGTGCAGCGTCGCCGCGAATACATCGGCCGGCGCATCCAGCACCGCCACGCCACAGCCCTTCAGTTTCGAGATGTATTCCGGTTTGAAGAAGATGTCCCAGCTATCGTAAGGCGCGTCTTTGCCCAGGATCTTCTCCACCTTGGTCATGTTATAGCCCAGGCCGGTCGTCCCCCAGGCCCACGGCACCGCATACCGGTTGCCCGGGTCGGCATCTTCCGCCAGCTTCATCAGGTTTTTGTCCAGATTCGCCAGGTTCGGCAGCTTGGACTTATCCAGCTTCAGGTAAATGCCCGCCTGGATCTGCTTGGCCATGTAATTGGAGGTCGGCACCACCACGTCGTAGCCGGCCTTGCCGGTCAACAGCTTCGCCTGCAGGGTATCGTCGGTATCATAGGTGTCGTAGCGCACCTTCACCCCGGTTTCCTTCTCGAAGTTTTTAACCGTGTCCTTGCCGATATAGTCGGACCAGTTATAAAGGTTCAGTACGTTGTCGCCGGCCTGCGCCGCCAGGCTGGCCAGCAACAATGCCAGCGGGCCCCATGCCTTGCTCAGTGTCTTGGTGTTCATCTGTCGCAACTCCTCTTTTCACCCATTCAAACGCGGCCGACCGATGGCCCTGCCGCGGCTTGTCTTGCTGCGCCGGCTTAGCGGTAGCGGCGTCGTTTTTGTTCGTGCAACACACAGAGCAGGTCGTAGCCGATGTGCGCGGCGGCCAAGGCCGTGATCTCGCTCTGGTCGTACGGTGGGGCTACCTCCACCACGTCCATGCCCACCAGATTGACCGGCCCCATCCCGCGGATGATGGCCAGCGCCTGCGCCGCGCTCAGCCCGCCCGACACCGGAGTGCCGGTGCCCGGAGCGAACGCCGGGTCCAGGCAATCGATATCGAAGGTCAGATAAGCCGGTGCGTCGCCGACGATGGAATAGATCTGCTCCAACGTCTTTTGGGTGCCGTGTGCGTGCACCCATTCGGCGTCGAGGATCCGGATGCCCATGAAGTCATCGTTCCAGGTACGGATACCGACCTGCACCGAACGCTCGACGTCGATCAGGCCGTCCTTCACCGCCTTGTAGAACATGCTGCCGTGGTTGAGCGAGTTGGGGCTATCGTCCGGCCAGGTGTCGCAATGCGCGTCGAAGTGGATCAGCGCCAGCGGCTTGCCGTATTTCTCGGCATGCGCGGTCAAGAGCGGATAGGTGATGAAATGGTCGCCGCCGAAGGTCAGCATCTTGGCGCCCGAGGCGAGAATGGTGCGAGCGTGCTCGATGATGCTCTCGCGGATGGTGCCGGGGTTGTGCGCATCAAACCAGCAGTCGCCGTAGTCGAGCACCGCCAGTTCTTCGAACGGATCGAAGCCCCACGGATAGCCCTTGAGCCCGGCCACCTGCACCGAGGCCGCACGCACCGCCGCCGGCCCCAGCCGCGCACCGGGGCGGAAGGTGGTGGCCAGATCGAGCGGCACGCCCGACACCACCACATCAACCCCTTCGAGATTGCGGCTGTATTTGCGGCGCAGGAACGAGAGCACGCCGGAGTAGGTATTTTCGGGTGACGTGCCGTGCAACTCGGGGCGCAGGATCGCGCCATCGCCATAGTTTGGATGGTCCATAACAACCTCTGATAGATATGCGAATTCTTGGTTTTTCTTCCAAGCGCGGCTCTACCGGGCCATAACGGGCATCACGCTAAAGTGCCATGACAGGCCGGGTATTGATCAGCATGTTGGCGCGAATGACAGCACAGGAAAAGCGATGTATTTTTCTCGTACTATTATTTATTTTCATATCTAGAGCCTGTTATGAACCTGATCACAAACCGCGCCAGCCGTCCGGCATTCTGGATGCAAGGCGCGGTCTCGCCGGCAAATGTCATTCATTTGCCAAGAGCCGCAACGCCGCAGACGGGATGCCGGACGGCTGGCCCTTCGGGTTGGGGCAAAAAGGGCGCAGGGCTGTGTTGCTCGTCGCTTGCTGTGCCGGCACAGCGACGCAACTCGCGCCTTGCCCTGCGCCCTTTTTGCCGCCAACGCGGTCGCGATCAGATTCATAACAGGCTCTAACATGCGCCGCCTCCCTTCCCTGCAATGTCTGCTCGCCTTCGAGGCGGCCGCCCGGCTGGGCAGCTTTTCCCGGGCTGCCCAGGAACTGGCGCTGACCCAGTCGGCCATCAGCCACCAGATCCTGCATCTGGAGGAATGGGTCAATCAGGCGCTGTTTCGTCGCATCGGGCGCGGCGTGGCATTGACCGCCGCCGGCGAGCTGTTCCTGCAGACCGTGCGCGACACGCTCAAGCTGCTGACCGACGGACGCGACTACATCGAGCCGTACGGCAACCTCGACTCGGTGCTGCTGTATTGCCCGCCCCAGTTCGCCTACGGCTGGCTGATGCCGAGGTTGCCGGCGCTGAAGGCCAACTATCCGACCGTGGAAATCTGGCTGCTGAACGAGAAGGAAATCCGCGAGATCGATCGCATCGATGTCGACCTCATCATCTCGGCCCACCCGATGGATCAGCCCGAGGTCGTCTGTGTGCCGCTCATCGAAGACAGCGCCATCGCCGTGTGTGGCAAACGAACCGCCGAGACGCTGGCGACCCTGCCGTTTCCGCAGGTGTTGAGCCAGGCGCCGCTGCTGATGGCGGAAGCACGGCCGGAATGGGCGCCCTGGCTGCCGGGGTACCGGCGCGAGGGGCTCGAAGTGACACGTGGCCTGACCGTGGAAGACCCACGCCTGTTGCTGATGGCGGCGGAGCAGGACATGGGCATCGCCATGGTGTCGCGCCTGTTGGCCGACCATGCGCTCAGACAAGGACGCCTGGTCGCATTGCCGCAGATCCCCGGCTTTGCGCTGCCGCGGATGTGGCTGATGAAATCGAGCCTGCCGCCGCGCACCGCCGCGGCCGAGGCGGCCTTCGACTGGCTGCTGCTGACGGCCGCACAGGCGGCGGCCGTCAGCAGCGCGCCATGAGCTTTGCTCCGCCACGCACTCGTCCCTTATTTGCCTGAGCGATGCAGTTCCCGGCTCTCAGTATTGGCTGTTACGCCTGGCAACAACGACCGCCCTCAGCTTGGGAGATGGCGAATCGTCATCGGTGGAAGGAAATCCGCTTGGCTTTTGTCGAACTGAATGGCATCCCCGGCTATCGCCTGATTCTGACCGAGCTAATCGTACGAAGCATGGCGGGTCAACTTCGGATCACGCGACTGGTTCGGGAATATGATTGGGGGCTCGGCGACCCGGGTGGAAAATCTATGCTAACGACGGCGCCGAAGCGATAGGCGCACCGGCTCGATGCCGGGAGTCAACCAGTGTTCGACCCCGGACCTGACCTTTTACGGGGGAGACACGCAAACATTGATCTGCTATGCCGCACTCGGTGTCAGCCGGACCGGAATCGACATGGACGCCGGCGTCCGGGCCCGGTCGGCGGCATTGCCCAAGGGGACGAGGCCGTCGACCACCTCGGCGATCTTGTCGCGAATGCGGTCGTAGTCCCGGCCAGCCACCACCACGGCGTCTTGCTGCTGGGCAGTGTCGCGGTGGCGAGCCGCGCGACGATTGCCGGCTCGGACAGCAGGTGCTCGGACGCCGGCGCGTTCATCCCGGTGGAGACCAGCCGCCGGCCGGAGACTTGTAGACCTTGATTTGCTGTGTCATCCGAACCCATCCTTGCTCGTTTGCATTGAGGCCGGCGCAAACAGGAACGGAGCCCTCTCGCACAACTCAGGAGGGAACGCTAGAGCCCCGCTTACCCTACCAAGCGAATGCCTTCGGCCCGCTTGTCGGCTTCTTCCGAAGCGGCGTTGGCCTCCGCCATTTCCGCCAGCTTCCTGGCCGCGATCTCGGCGACGCGGCGCACGTGCGCCACCGACGCGTCATGGGCGGCCTGCGGGTCACGTCGCTTGAGGGCATCCAGGATCTGCGCCATTTCCGCCGCCGCCTCCTGCCCGCGCCCGGTCGAGCTGATCGTCATCGCGCGCAGCCGGTTGATGCGGGCGTTGAGCGATTGCACGACCTCCCACGCCATGGTCTGGCCGCCGCCGGCGAACATGGTCTCGTAAAACGTCGAGGTCTTCGCCAGCACTTCCCGGAAATCGTTGGCCGCGAACGCCGCCTGGATTTCCTCGTTGATGGCGCCAAGCCGCGCGATCGTCTCGTCGCTGGCCTTTTCGGTGCACATCCGGGCGGCGTGCCCTTCCAGCAGCGCACGAATCTCGTACACCTGGGCGGCCTTGTCGGCGTCCAGCGTCGCGACCACCGGCCCCTGATGCGGGATGGACTCGACCAGGCCCTCGGTCTCCAGGTGGCGCAGCACCTCGCGCACGATGGTACGGCTCACCCCCAGCTCCTCGCACAGCGTACGCTCGACCAGCCGTGCACCCGGCTGGAAGTAGGCGTTGAGAATCGCGTCGCGCATCTTCTCCAGCGTCAGCTCGCGCAAGGTCTTTGCGCTGCGGTCTATCTTCAGCGAACTGCTGCTCGTCGGTGACATACCGTCTCTCCTTATTTATCAATCTCGCCAAGGCAGAGGTATTTGATTTCGAGGTAGTCCTCTATCCCGTAACGGGAACCCTCTCTCCCGAAACCGGACTGCTTGATGCCGCCGAACGGGGCCGCCTCGTTCGAGATCAGGCCGGTATTGATGCCGACCATGCCCGCCTCGATCGCCTCGGCCACCCGCCAGACCCGGCCGACGTCACGCGTGTAGAAATAGGCCGCCAGCCCGAATTCGCTGGCATTGGCCTGCGCGATCACATCACGCTCGTCCGTGAAGCGAAACAGCGGGGCGACCGGGCCGAAGGTTTCCTCGCGCGCCACCCGCATCGCCGGCGTCACGTCGCGCAGGATGGTCGGCTCGAAGAAAGTCGCGCCGAGTGCATGACGCTTGCCGCCGGCCACGATGTTCGCACCGTTGGCGAGCGCATCGGCGATATGCGCCTCGACCTTGGCCACCGCCTTCTCGTCGATCAGCGGGCCCTGGGTCACGTCGGTATCGCTGCCTCGGCCGACCTTGAGCTTGGCCACCGCGGCAGCCAGCTTCTCGACGAAGGCATCGTAAACCCCGTCCTGTACGTAGAGCCGGTTGGCGCACACGCAGGTCTGGCCGGTATTGCGGTATTTCGACACCATCGCGCCGTCCGCTGCCGCATCGAGGTCGGCGTCGTCGAACACGATGAACGGCGCGTTGCCGCCCAGCTCCATGCTGACCCGTTTGACCGTGTCGGCGCACTGGCGCAACAGCAGCCGGCCCACTTCGGTCGAGCCGGTAAAGGTGAGCTTCCTCACCAAGGGGTGGCGCGTCAGCTCGCCGCCGATCGCCTTCGCATCGCCGGTGACGATATTGATCACGCCCTTCGGGATGCCGGCGAGTTCGGCCAACCTTGCCAGCGCCAGCGCCGACAGCGGCGTTTGTTCGGCCGGCTTGGCGACCACGGTGCAACCGGCCGCCAGCGCCGGCGCGATCTTACGTGCCAGCATGGCGTTTGGGAAGTTCCACGGCGTGATCGCCGCCACCACGCCGACCGGCTGCTTGACGGTGACGAGGCGCTTGTCGGACTGCGGCGTTGGGATCACGTCGCCATACACCCGCTTGGCCTCCTCGGCGAACCACTCGATGTAACTGGCGCCGTAGCCGATCTCGCCACGCGCCTCGGCGAGCGGCTTGCCCATCTCGTCGGTCAGGATACGCGCCAGCACCTCGGTGTGGGCGACCACCAGATCGAACCAACGCCGCAGCAGGGCCGAGCGCTCCTTGGCCGGCCGGGCACGCCAGTTAACGCCGGCCTTGTGGGCCGCCTCGATGGCGCGCCGGGTCTCGGCCTCGCCGAGCAGTGGTACCGAGCCGATGATCTCGCCGGTGGCCGGGTTGTTTACCGCGAGACGCTGTTCCCCGCTTATCCATTCGCCGTCGATATAGCAACGATCCTTGACCAGCTCCGCGTAGCTTAAGGCTTCCATCCCACCCCCTGTCGGGCCGCCGGCACGTTGGCCGAACGCCCGTTTCCCATCGTTATCAGGCAAACACGTGGCCGTGCTGCATATCCCACTCGACCAGGGCCGGCGCGCCGATAGCCAGGCCCTGCCCGTCGCGCACCGCCATGCGGATCGCGATTTCCTGCTGCCACGGCGTCTGCACCGCGAAGTGCATGCTGTCGCCCAAGTAGGTCATGTCGCGCACCGTCACCGGCAAGCCCTGGCCTGCCGACTCCGCGTGACCCGGCTTGATGCGCATCTGCTCGGGACGCACCATCAGCGTGCCCACGCCGCCTGCGGCAAGCTTTTCCCGGCTCGCCGCCGCTTCCACCACGCGACCGTTCGGAAACACCGCGCGCGCCCGGCCGCCATGCACCTGCTCGACCGTCACCGGCAGGAAGTTGGAGTTGCCGATGAAGCCGGCGACGAAACGCGACGACGGCCGCTCGTACAGTTCCTCGCCGGTCCCCACCTGTTCGATCTTGCCTTGGTTGAACACCGCGATCCGGTCCGACAGGCGCAGTGCTTCCTCCTGATCGTGCGTCACGTACAAGATGGTCACGCCGGTTTCCTGGTGGATGCGGCGCAGTTCGAACTGGATCTCCTCGCGCAACTTCTTGTCGAGCGCCGACAAGGGCTCATCCATCAAGAGCAGCGGCGGGTCGTACGCCAGCGCGCGGGCGATCGCCACCCGTTGCTGCTGGCCGCCGGACAGTTGCCCCGGCAAGCGGTCGCGGTACTCGCCCAGATGCACCAGCTCCAGCATCTTCCCGACCTTGGCCTTGACCTCGGCATCCGGACGGCGCCGCACGCGCAGCGGAAACGCCACGTTCTCGCCCACCGTCAGATGCGGAAACAAGGTGTAGCGCTGGAACACCATGCCGATATTGCGCTGGTTCGGCGCCACGTCGAGCAGCGACTTGCCGTTCAGCAGCACCTGGCCTTCGGTCGGCCCCTGGAAACCCGCCACGATATAGAGTGTGGTGCTCTTTCCCGAGCCGGACGGCCCGAGGAAGGTCATGAACTCGCCCTCTTTGATGTCGAGCGAAACCTGGTCGATGGCCACCACCTGGTCGTAGGTCTTTCTGAGGCCACGAATCTGCAAAAACGGAGTGGTCATGGCTATTTACCTTTCCTAATCAAAGCGACGAGCAGCATCAGCACGACGGTCAACGCCACCAACAGCGTCGAAGCGGCCGCGATCACCGGGGTCAGATCCTGGCGCAGCGTGCTCCAGATCAGTACCGGCAGGGTTTGCAGCGTGGGGCTGGCCATGAAGATCGACAGCACGACTTCGTCCCAGGAAATCAGGAAGGAAAAGATCGCGGCCGCAAACAGCCCGAGCCGGATCGCCGGCAGCGTGACGCGCCATTTCACTTCGAACGGGCCGGCGCCGCAGATCATCGCGGCGTCCTCCAGCGCGGTGTCGAAGCTCTGCAACGAATTGCTGATGGTGATGATCGAGAACGGCAGCGCGACGATCAGGTGGCCGATCACGAAACCGACCAGCGTGCCGGTGAGCCCGAGCTTCAAGAAGAACGCGTACAGCGCCACCGCCAGCACCACCACCGGCAGCACCATCGGCGTCAGGAAAAACGCCTGCAGCACGCCTTTGCCGGCAAACTTGCCGCGCGACAGCCCCAGTGCGGCGAGCAGGCCGAGCGTGACCGACAGCACGGTGACCAGCACCGCCACCTTGGCGCTGGTGAACAGCGCGGCGAGCCAGTTCGAATCGGTCAGCAACTGCCGGTACCACTGCAGCGTCCAGCCCGGCGGCGGAAACTGCAGCCACTGCGAATCGCCGAACGACAGCGCGGCGATAAAGATGATAGGCAGCAGCAGGAACAGCGACACCAGCACGCCGAGGCCGACCAGCGGCCAGCGCCAGGAGCCCAGTTGGTCAAAATCGAGCAACATGTCAGCGCCCTCCCTCGGCCATTTGCTGCGCGCCGCCGAGCAGGCGCAACTGCAGCGCGTACAGCCCGAGCGTCACCACCAGCAGCACGAAGGCGGCGGCACTGGCCAGGCCCCAGTTGAGCAGCGACTGCACCAGTTGCGCGATCAGTTCGGCCAACATCATGTATTGCGTGCCGCCGAGCAGCGCCGGCGTCACGTAGTAGCCGAGCGACATCACGAACACCATCAGCGCGCCCGAGGCGATGCCGGGCAGCGCCAGCGGCAGCAGCACCCGGTAGAACGCCTGCCAGCGGCTGGCACCGCAGATCGCCGCGGCGCGTAGCGTCGACGGGTCGATACTGCGCAAGGTGGCGTGCAACGGCATCACCAGGAACGGCAGCATGATGTAGGTCATGCCGATAGTGACGCCGACCAGATTGTTCACCAGGCTCAGCGGCTGATCGATCAGGCCGATATCCATCAGCACCCGGTTGATCAGGCCGGTCTGCTGCAGCAGCACCATCCAGCCGTAGGTCCGGGCCAGCAGGTTGGTCCACATCGACAAGAGCAGCACGGCGAACATCAGCGAGCTCCAGCGTTTGGGCAGGATGGCCAGGAGCCAGGCGGTGGGAAAGCCGACCAAGAGCGTGATCACCGTGACCACGGTCGCCACCAGGAAGGTGTTGTAGAACACCCGCACGTAGGTCATCGACCCGAGGAGTTCGGCGTAATTCTGCAGGCCGGGGGTCGGCTCGAGGATGCTGCGCAGCAGCAGCGCCAGCACCGGCATCAGGAAGAACACGCCTAGCAACAGCGTGGCGGGCAGCAGCAGTTTGCCGCCACGAAAACCGCCGCCGATCCTGAACCGGCGAGGCATGGGTGTAGCAGTGGGACTCAAAGCGGTTGGCATGACAACTCCTAAACGACACGACAGCGAGCACTCATACTGGCGAGCCGGGACGATGGCGGGCAAACCCGCCAGCGTCCGGCCCCGGTTTTACTGGGTCTGCCAGGCGTACCAGCGTTTGGAGATCATGTCGCGGTTATCGGCCCAGTACTTCATGTCGAGGTTGATCTGACCTGCGGTATGTTGGTCCGGCAGCGCCTTGACCGCGGCGGCCGGCATCTTGATCTTGGACTGCAGGTTGATCGGCGCGAAGGACGTGTCGGTGGCGAACTTGGCCTGCGCTTCCGGGCTGGTGGCCATCGCCAGGAACTTCATCGCCGCGGCCTTGTTCTTGGCGCCCTTGGGCACCACCAGCATGTCGGCGGCGGTCAGGTTCTGCTCCCAGGAGAGGCCGACCGGGGCGCCCGACTGCTGCAGCGCATGGACACGGCCGTTCCAGAACATACCGAGCGGCGCCTCGCCCGAGGCCAGCAGCTGCTGCGACTGCGCGCCACCGCTCCACCACACGATCTGGCTCTTGATGGTGTTGAGCTTCTTGAACGCCCGGTCGAGATCGAGCGGATAGAGCTTGTTGGCCGGCACCCCATCGGCCAACAGCGCGATTTCCAGCACGCCGGGTGCGGCCCACTTATAGAAGGTGCGCTTACCGGGGAAGCGCTTCAGGTCGAACAGGTCGGCCCAGGTCCGCGGTGCCGCGGTCTTGATGGCCTGCTTGTTGTAGCCGAGCACGAAGGAGTAATAGAAGCTGCCCACGGCGTTGGCGGAGAGGAAGCGCAGATCGAGGTCGCCCTTCTTCACCACGTTGAAATCGATCGGTTCCAACAGGCCGTCCTTGGCCGCCTTGTAGGCGAAATCGCCCTCGACGTCGACCACGTCCCAGTTGACGTTACCGCTCTCGACCATGGCCTTGAACTTGCCGTAGTCGGTCGGGCCGTCCATCGCGACGCCGATGCCGGTCGACGCCGTGAACGGCTGCGCCCAGTTCTTCTGCTGAGCCTGCTGGGTCGTGCCACCCCAGCTGGTAAACACGATGCCGGCGGCAAAGGCCGGCGTCGATGCGAGTACGGTGATGCCGGCGGCGAGGACGACGCGGCGGCGAATCGAATTCAATGCGGTCATGAGTTATCTCCTTTGTAGGGCCATCTCTTTTGGTGGCTCATTACGGGGTGCTGCGTTCAGGCCAGCGGCGAAAATGACGCGGGCTTCATGATCTTGCTCTCCATCTCCTCCATCAGCGCCTGGATCTTCGGGGCGAAGGCCTGCCAGGCCGGGTCTTGCGCCAACGCTTGCCGGCGCCGCTCGCGCTCGTCCAGGCTCGGGTAGGCCCAGATGTGCACGATCTGGTTCAAGGGGCCGATCTCCGAGAAGAAGTAGCCGATCAGGTCCCCGAGATACTGCTTCTGCAGCGCGATGCCCTCCTCCTCGACCAGCTTCAGGTAGGCCGGCACCGCGCCGGTCTTGATGCGGTAAGTGCGGACTTCGTAGTACATGCGTCGTTCTCCTCAGCGCATCACGAATGGGTCGGCGATCGGCTCGTCCGAGGTGCGGATCCACACCGACTTGGTGCGGGTGTAATCGAGCATCGACTCCAGGCCGCCCTCGCGACCCAGGCCGCTCAGGCCATAGCCGCCGAACGGCACGATCGGCGACACCGCGCGGTAGGTGTTGACCCAGACGATGCCGGCGCGCAGCGCACGGGTGAGCCGGTGAGCGCGGGTCAGGTCGCGGGTGAACACGCCGGAGGCGAGGCCGTAGACGCTGTCGTTGGCGAGCGCGATCGCCTCGGCCTCGGTATCGAAGGTGACCACGCTCAGCACCGGGCCGAACAGCTCCTCGGTCACGCTCGGCACCTTTTCGTCGGGACACGCAAGAATCGTCGGACGGTAGTAGTAACCATCGTCGAAACCGTCGGGACGGACGCCACCGGTCACCAGCTCGGCACCGGCAGCGATGCTGGCGGCGACCACGTTCTCGATATGCTCGCGCTGGCGCTGCGTGGCGAGCGGGCCCATCTCGGTGGCCGCATCCTGCGGGTCGCCGATGCGGATCGCCTCGGCCTTGGCGGTCAGCTTGGCGAGCAGCTTCTCGCGCACGCCGCGCTGTACCAACAGGCGCGAACCGGCGACGCAGCTCTGACCGGTCGCGGCGAAGATGCCGGCGACGATCGCGTTGCTGACGCTGTCGACATCGACGTCGTCGAACACCAGCACCGGCGACTTGCCGCCCAGCTCCAGCGTGGTGTACGCCAGGTTCTCGGCCGAGTTGCGCACGATGTGGCGCGCGGTGTCCGGGCCGCCGGTGAAGGCGATGCGCGACACCAGCGGATGGCTGGTCAGCGCGCGGCCGCAGTCGGCGCCGAAGCCGGTGACGATATTGACCACACCGGCCGGGAAGCCCGCCTCGTGCACCAGCCGGGCAAACTCCAGCAGCGGCGCCGGGCCCTCTTCGGACGCTTTCAGTACCACGGTGCAACCGGCCGCCAGCGCCGGGCCGAGCTTCACCGCAGACAGGAACAGCTGCGAATTCCACGGCACGATGCCGGCCACCACGCCGATCGGTTCGCGGCGCAGAAAGGCTTCCATGTCCGGCTTGTCGACCGGCAGGCAGGCGCCCTGCAGCTTGTCGGCGAGACCGGCGTAGTAGCGGTAGTACTCGGCCACGTAGCCGATCTGGCTGGTCGTTTCGCGGATGATCTTGCCGGTGTCGGCCGTTTCCAGTTCGGCCAACCTTGGCGCATTGGCGGCGACCAGATCGGCGAGCTTGTAGAGCAGCTTGCCGCGCTGGCTCGCGGTCAGATTCGCCCACGGCGCGGAGACAAAGGCACGGTGTGCCGCCTTGACCGCGCGGTCGACGTCGTTCGCCGTCGCCGCCGGCATGATCGCCCACCGCTGGCCGCTGGCCGGGTTGATGCTCTCGAAGCTTTCGCTGCCGTCTTCGAACGCGCCGTCGATGTAGTGCTGAAACCGTCTTAACATGCTGCGAGCTCCTCGCTTACGCAAACGCCGGCATCACCTGGCCGATGAACAGTTCGAGCGACCTCTTCTTGCGCTCGAAATCCATATGGCTGTCGATCCAGAAGCTGTACTGGTCGTAGCCGAGCGCCTCGTAGCCCTTCAGGCGCGCGATCACTTCATGGGGCGTGCCGATCACCAGGTTCTTGCGGATCAGCTCGGGCGCGTAGTTCGGGAACATCGCGAAATCTTCGTCGGTGAGAGGCTCGATGAAACCCTGCTCGACCGGTCGCTCGTTCTTGAACCACTTGCTGAAGTAGCAGTAGAAGCGGCGCAGATCGTCCACGGCCCGATCGACCTCCTGCGCGTTTTCGCCGACGAAGGTGTGCATCAGCATCATGATCTCGGGGCGCGGCAGCTCGGGGTGGTTGGCGCAGGCGGCGTTGAAGCGCTCCATCAGGCTGACCACCTCGGCGTCGCCGGCCGACAAGGAGGTCACCTGGACATTGCAGCCTTGCGACACCGCGTAGTCGTGCGAATTGGCGTCGCGCGCGGCGACCCAGATCGGCGGGTGCGGCTGCTGCAGCGGGCGCGGCTGCGGCGTGGTCTTCGGGAAGCTCCAGTACTCGCCTTCGTGCGCGTAGTCGCCCTTGAACAGGTTCTGCAAGCACGGAATCATCTCGCGCAGCCTACCGCCGGCGCCCCAGGCGTCGAGCCCCGGCAGCATCCGTTCGTACTCGAAATTGTAGGCGCCGCGCGCGATGCCGATGTCGAGCCGGCCGTTGCTGGCGATGTCGGTCATGCCGATCTCGCCGGCCAACTTGATCGGGTGCCAGAACGGCGCGATCACCGTGCCGGTGCCGAGACGAATCTTGCAGGTCTTGGCCGCGAGATAGGTGAGGTTGAGGAAGGGGTTGGGCGCGATGGTGAACTCCATGCCGTGGTGTTCACCGATCCACGCGGTCTCGAAGCCGCCTTCCTCGGCGATCTTCACCAATTGGGTCATCTCGTCGAATAGCGCTTTTTGCGGCTTGTCGGCGTCGTAGCGCTCCATATGGAGGAACAGCGAGAATTTCATGATGGTCAGACTCCTCTATCTTCTCTTCTTGATATGTTCAGTACTCGCCGCGCTCAGCCCGCCTTGGCCAGTGGCTGCACCGAGCCGGTAGTGGCGTCGCCGATGTAGATGCCGAAAGCGTCCTCGCTGCGTTCCTTGACGAAGCGCTTGAGCATCGAGCGCACCGCCTCGTCGGACAGCCTATCCCAAGGAATAGCGTCGAGAGGCACCACGCGCACCGCACCGCCCTGTGGCAGGGCGCCGTCGACGTGACCGCGATAGTAGATATGCACCGCCCCGCCGTCGGCGGCGGCGTCCTCGAACACCGCAAACAGGAAGTCGAGCTGGGCATCGATGCCGAGCCGGCCGAGCACGCCGCGCAGGCTCTTGGCGTCGGACGCCGGCTCCAGGCGGGTGCCGGCCGGCAGTTCGAAGCCCTTGGCCGTTTCCAAGAGCACGATGCCGCCGTTGCACTCCAGGATTGCACCGACCTGGGCGCGCTGGCTGGCGGCGGCCAGCGCGTCCTGCGACAGGCTGAACGTCAGGTAGGCGCCACGGCCGTAACCGAGGGGGCTCGCGGCAGTATTGGCAAAGTCGACCACCTTGCCGATCAGGATGATGTGGTCGCCGGCGTCGACCAGCTGATAGGTCTCGCAATCGAACCAGGCGGCCGAGCCGTCGATGATCGGGCTGCCGGTCACGCCCTGATGCCATGCGACCTGCTCGAACTTGTCGGGCGCCTTGGACGCGAACACGCTCGATACGTTTTTCTGGTCTTCGGCCAACACGCTGATCGAGAAATGGCTCGCCTCGGAGAAGATCGGATAGCTGGCCGCGACCTTGCCAATGCACACCAGCACCAGCGCCGGGTCGAGCGACACCGACGTGAACGAGTTGGCGGTAAAGCCACGCGGAGTCCCATCCTGCTGCTGCGTCGACACCACGGTGACGCCGGTGACGAAGGCGCCGAGCGCTTTGCGGAATTCCATCGCGTCGATTGATTGGGCTTGGCTCATGACTGCACACTCCTCGGGGTTTCTTGCGCGGTAGCTGGGGCTCCATCCGTTGGCGCGGTGGAGAGGAAGTCACGCAGGCGCTGATTGATCGCCGCGGGCGCCGTCACATTCATCATGTGCCGCTCGCCCGCCACGATGTCGAGTTCGGCGCGCGGAGCAAGATTGGCCATCGCACGCGACATGGCTGGGCTCGAATTCGGGTCGAACTCGCCGGTCATGAACAGCGCCGGCATCGCGAGCTGCGGCAAGCCGGCGGCGTGCACGGCGTCGGAACTGGCAAACAAGCCATAGGTCCGGGCGTAGCCGAGCGGGTTCACCTCGGTCAGGAACCGGCGCACCAGCTCGACGGTGCTGGACAGGCCCGCCGGCACCGGTTCGCCGAACCAGCGCGCCACGGTGGAATCGACCGTCGCCGCCACCCCGGTATGGTTCAGCGTCTGGGCGCGTTGCAGTACCGCCGCGCGCTGCTCCGGAGTACGCATGAACACCGCATTGAGCGCCGCGACCCGTAGCGTCCGTTCCGGATAATTGAGCGCGAACTCCAGCGCCACCAGTGCGCCCATCGAATGGCCGATTACGTTGGCCGAACGGATCTGCAGATGGTCGAGCAGGTCGGCGAGCTGCGTCGCGTAATCCTTCAGTTCGACATCGGCCGGCGGCAAGGCGCTGCCGCCGTGGCCGAGCATGTCGTACACGACCACTCGATAGTCGCGGGCGAAGTCGGCCACTTGCGGCGCCCAGATCGCCTGCCCCATGCCGACGCCGTGGATTAGTACCAGCGCCTCGCCGCGGCCGTAGACACTGAACGCCGTCCCGTTGGCCACGCCGTTCTCAACCGACTGCGGAATCGAGTCAGGCTTCATTGCTGCCAAGCTCCTTCAAATCCTGGTAGCGGTCGCCGATGCGGTGATGCGGGCGGCCGCCGATCGACGCGCCGAGCGCCACCACGATCTCGTCCGGCGCCGGCGCGTCGTTGATCGAGAACTGGATCGTCAGGTAGTGCGAACGCATGCCCTCGTCGCCCTTGTGCATCATCGGAATCACGATCGGGCAATTCGGACCGCCGCGCACGTTGGTGAAGCTCAGATAGCTCTTGGCGCCGACCGCCTGGCGGTACTTGTTGCCGAAGCGCAGCGTGTGGATCAGCGCCGACGCATGCTCGATCTCGCCGTCGGTGCCGACGATGGCCGCCTTGCCGTAACCCTCGACCGCCTCGCCCGAACCGGCGAGACGCAGAATCTCGGCCGTCAACAGCTCGCCCAGGACCGGGGCGACGGCGTGGATCTCCGGCTTCAGGTCTTCCACGAAACCGCGGCCGGCCCACGGGTTTTTCAGCACTGCCGCCACGGCGAACATCTTCAGCGGCGTCTGCGCCACCTTACCGCCCTCGATCAGCGTTTCTTCGACGTAGGTCACGACCTTGCGAATTCCGAAATCCATTGCCTGCTCTCCTTGTGCCTTGGCGCCCTGCGCCGTTCGGTTACCTCATCTTTGTATTACGGTATACCATAGACCAATCATCAACAAGAAATTTGTATTCTGGTATACCATAATATTGAAAATCAGATGACCAGAGCCGAGGCCGCGGGAGAACTCCCGTAGGAATGTGAGCCAGGACGGGTAAAGGCCATCATGGCCATTACCCTTCAAGAAGGCAGCGATGCCACCAAGCAGGGGGAGCCCCCCAAGCAACAGGAGAACAACGATGAGCAAGGAAACGTTTGAGCGCGGCCTGGAAATCCGCAAGGCGGTATTGGGCGAAGACTACGTGAACCAGGCGCTGGCCAACGCGGACGAACTGTCGATGCCGCTACAGCAGCTGGTCACCGAGTACTGCTGGGGCACCGTGTGGGCGCGGGAAGGCCTCCCGCGCAAGACGCGCAGCCTGATCAACCTCGGCATGATTGCCGCGCTGAACCGGCCGCACGAATTGAAGCTGCACGTAAGGGGGGCGCTGAACAACGGCTGCAGCAAACAGGAGATCGTCGAGGCCATCCTGCAGATCGCCATCTATTGTGGCGTGCCCGCCGCCATCGATGCGATGCGCATCGTGCGTGAAGTACTCGCAGACGCCCAGTAGGGCCTGTTACAGGCTACCGAGACACCGTGGCAGCAGCTGGCAATGAAACGCAGTCCAGCCAACGTTTCGGCTTTGCTGCCTAGGCAGCTTGCCGAAACCTGCCAACCCGGCAGGTGTTCGTTCGACTAGACGCTAGCTGTCGCTCCGCTTCCGAATCTGCTCGTCACCGTACAGCCAAAAGTCACTGGCTCGTCATCTCTCAGACCGCATTGAAGCAGCCCATGCGAATGGAAGACTGCTTGATGGAGAGAACCCTGGGATCGACGGTGGAGTCTGTCCGGTGCAGGATCCTTCCAAGGTCGTGTTCGCCGAACCGTGCCAGGTGCCGCTCAGGCTAGGAAAGGACACCAGCCAGCCGTAGGAACGCCTCCAACTGACCGACTACCTCCAGCACCTAGCGATCACCGTTGCAAAAACGTAACGCCATGACTTCAGCATCCCCGCCCTACTAAACGAGCCAGTTCTTGGCCTGCGGCGCCGTCCCGACAGACTTTATTCGCAACGATCACCCCATCCATTTGTCGCCCGATTTGACGATCCTACTGGTAATACCAGTTTGACCGGTGTAAGTTACAGGCAGACCCCAATAAACCACTATCCGACAACGATGTTCACCTCTTCAAAACTGGGCGACGTGGCCGCCCGCAACATTCTCGACGCGATCAAGCAGGGGCTATGGCAGCCCGGCGATATGCTGCCTTCGCAACGCGACCTGGCCGACCAGCTCGGCATCAGCCGCCCGCCGCTGCGCGAAGCGATCTCGGTGCTTGTGGCGCTGGGCTTCTTGCGCTCGCACCCCGGCAAGGGGGTGTTCGTGATCAGCGCCGACCCGCCGGAAGCGGCCGCCAGTGCCGCGATACCGATACCGGCGGTGCGCGCCGAAGACGTGTTCCAGCTGCGCCTCGCACTCGAGCCGTTCGTGGTCGGGCTGGTGGCGCAGTCGATCAACGCCGACGAACTGATGCAGCTGCGCCTGACCGTGCTCGACATGCGTGAGGCGCTGGAGACGGACGATCTGGCCGCCGCGGTCGAGGCCGACATCCAGTTTCACCGCCAACTGGTCGGTTTTTCGCGCAACCCGGTATTCAAGCAGGTAATGGAACAGACGAGCGAGGCGATCGGCCACGCTCGCGACATCATGCTGGCGCGCCCGCAGGGCATGCAGGCCGCGTTGGCCGAAAAGGAAGCGATCCTGCGCGCGATCAAGGCGCACGACAGCGCGACCGCCAGCACGGCAATGCAGCAACACATCATCAACGCCGGCGATCGGCTCGGCATCACGATCCGCGGCGCGCATGCGCATAGCGCGGCCAGTCAAAGCAATGGCGGGAACACGCCATGACCGGCCGCGGTTGAGCAGTACCCAATAACAACAACACACACATATCTACACCAGGAGAAAGAGAAACCATGTTGCAACTCATTAAGAAGTCGCTGTTCATCCAGGTGATGATCGGCCTCGTGCTCGGCATCGCCGTCGGCGTCCTGTTGCCCGACCAGGCGGCCAGCCTCAAGCCGCT
>NZ_JBVMAE010000036.1:0-33314 GCF_055597485.1 Crenobacter sp. CS_VA4 | reverse complement strand
GCGCTCGACCCGGTGAGCTACCGGCGCATGCTGATCCACAGCATCGATGCCGAAGCCGAGATGGCCCGGCTGGGGGTCTCGAGCAAATTCAACGCCGACTGGGGCTTCCTGCGTGAAGTCTTCGCGCTGGGACGCGAGCGCGCCGATGCCTGGCTGATGGCAAACTTCGACGCGCTGGGACAACGCTCGTCGATAGACATCACCGACACCTTCCTGTGAGCGAGAGCGAGGATGCCATGCCGAATGTCAGCGCCACCCAGCCGATCCCACGGTGCCGGCCCCCGGAAGCTCAGGGCGCGTCATTGAGCGCGCTCGGGCGAGCACTGCGGAGGGAATGACCTCATGTCTGCCCCGCGCCTCAAAAGGCTCTTCCGCCCACCGGCCGCCGTTAGCGGTAAAACCGGAAGCCTGCGGGTGCGGGTGCTGCTGTTGGTGCTGCTTGCCATGCTGCCGATGCTCTTGCTGATCCTCGCCACCAACTTTGTGGAGCGACGCGCGGCGGTGCAGCGCGTCCAGGAGGATACCGTACGCTTGCTCCACTTAACGACCAGCCAGCACGAGCGTTTCATCGAGGGGGCACGGCAATTGCTCATCGCGCTGGCCCAACTGCCGGTGGTGCGTGATCGCTCTGAGGCGGCCTGCAGTACCCTGTTTGGCAATTTCCTCAAGCAATACCCTTTCTATGCCAATCTGGGCGCAGCGGACCTGGAAGGCAATGTGTACTGCAGCGGGCTGCGCCTGGCCGAGCCGGTGAATCTCGCCGACCGTAACTATTTCCAGCGCGCGCTGCAGGACCGTGGCCTGGCGGTCGGGGATTACCAGGTCGGCCGCATCACCGGCAAAGCTAGCGTGAACTTCGGCTATCCGATCCTCGATGAGAACGACCTCCCCAAAGGCGTGGTGTTCGTCGCACTCGATCTGATCTGGCTCGAGCAGTTGGCGAGCGAAGCGCACCTGCCGCCCGATACCGTGCTCATCATGCTCGACCACAACGGTACCGTGCTGTTCGAGCATCCGGATTGGCGACGCTGGATGGGCGTTGCCGAGGAGGGCAACCCGCTGGTCGAAACCATTCTCGCACGCCAGGAGGAAGGCACGGTTGAGCTCCCCAATCTGGAAGGCGTGACCAGTCTGTTCGCGTTCGCGCCGCTGCGCAGCACGCACGGGGTGGTCATCACCAATCAGGAATACCTCGCGGTCGGCATCCCGACCTCGGTGGCGTTCGCGCAGGTGAACCGCGCCTTCGCCTACCGCCTGCTGTTCTTCTGCGCAGTCGCCCTAATCGCCCTGGCTACGGCCTGGTGGTTCGGCGCGGTCTTCATCCTGCGTCCGGCACGCGCCCTGCTCTCGGCCACCGAACGCCTGCAGGAAGGTGATCTGCAAGCGCGCACCGGGCTGTCGCCGGGGTATGGGGAATTGAGCCAATTGGCCGGCTCCTTCGACCGGATGGCCGAGCGGCTGCAGGAACACCAGGCTCAATTGCGCCGTGCGCTGGCCGAGACCACCGAGCTGAAGGATCTGCTCGACAATGTGTTCGCCTCTATCGTCAGCGGGGTGATCACCACCGATCTGCAAGGCAAAATCATGCTGTGCAACCTGGCCGCCTTGCACATCCTGGGGTATCGGGAAGCCGAAGAACTGGTCGGACGCAATATCGTCGAACTCCAGCCGCCGTTGGGGATGGCCCTGATGCCGCACGTGCTGAGCACCGCCCGCACGGACAAGCCGATCATCGGCCTCGAACTTACTCCCACCGTCGCAGGGCGCGGGACTGTCTATCTGCGCTTCAACTTCTCCACGCTCAAAGGCTCGCAGCAGCCGCAGGGCATCGCGATCGTGCTGGACGACGTGACGGAAAAGCGGCTGATGGAAGCACAGCAGCAATTGCTGAAACACATGGTGTCGCCGGCGATCCTGGCGCAGATCGATACCGAGCATTTGCAGCCAGCGGGCAAGCGCACCGAGATCACCACCCTGTTCGCCGATATCCACGGCTTCACCAGCATCAGCGAGCAACTGAATCCGGACGATCTGTTCGGCTTGCTCAACCGCTATCTCGGTGTGATGACGGATGCCGTGCTGGCGCAGGAGGGGACGATCGACAAGTTCCTGGGCGATGCGGTGATGGCTTGGTTCAATGCCCCCTTCCCCCAGCCCGACCATGTAATGCGCGCACTCCGCGCCGCGCTCGGCATCCGCGAGGCCATCCAGGCCCTGCACCAAGAGATCTCCCCGCTGTTTCGCCTCTCCTTCGGTATCGGCCTGCACGTCGGCGAGGCGGTGCTGGGGCTGGTCGGTGGCAAGCAGCGCATGGAATACACCGCGATCGGCGACGATGTGAACATCGCCAAGCGCATCCAGGAACATGCCGGGGTCGACCAGATACTGATCAGCGCTGCCGTCTACGCCCGCGTGCAGGATCAGGTCATCGTGCGTCCGGTGACCGTGATTCAGGTGAAAGGCCGGCAGAAACCGTTGGAAGTGTATGAACTGCTCGGATTGAAGTAGCCCGGTGAACAGCAAATCGGCAAGTTCAGACGCTCACAGGCCCAGGTACTTTTTGACGGCCGCCAGCCCATCCTTGCCATCGAAGGTCCGCACCCCCGCCAGCCATTTTGCCAGCAGCTGCGGATTTTGCTTCAGCCACGCTTTGGCGGTGCTGGTCGGACTTTTCTTTTCGAGAATCGGGATCATCAGGTGATCCTCCATATTGGTGGTGAATTCCAGGTTGGACACCAGCCTGCCGACATTCGGACAGCGTTCCATATAGTCGGTCGGCACCACGGTGAACACCTTGGCGGCACCGAAATTGGGACCAAACACCGAGTCGCCGCCGCTTAGATAGAGCATCTTCATCCGCACATTCATCGGATGCGGCTCCCAGCCGAGGAACACGATCCATTTCTTCTGCCGGATGGCGCGGTTGACTTCGACCAACATACCGGCCTCGCTGGATTCGACCAACCTGAAGTCCTTTAGGCCGAATTCGTTACGCTGGATCATGCGCTGGACCAACGCGTTGCCGTCGTTGCCGGGCTCGATGCCGTAAATCTTGCCATCCAATTCTTTTTCATATTTGGCAATGTCGGCGAAACTCCTCAACCCGCCTTCGGCGACATAATCGGGTACGGCCAGCGTGTATTTCGCGCCGACCAGATTAGGTCGCGGCAACACCTTGACGGTGCCGGCCTTGACGAACGGTGCGATGATGGGCGTCTGAGCCGGGCTCCAATACCCGAGGTACACGTCGATCTGCTTGTTCTTGATGCCGGCGAACGCGATCGGCACCGAAGCGATGATTTTGCTGGGGTGATATCCCAGGCCTTCCAGCACGGTCGAGGCCATGGCCGTCGTCGCGGTGATATCGGTCCAACCCACGTCCGCAAAGCGGACATTGCGACAGCTTTGTGCTTCTGCGGCCTGGGCCGGGATAGCCGAAAGCATGGCTGCCAATGCCGCCAGGCAGCAGCCAATGAACTGGGCAACGCGTCTCATGAAGTGCTCCTCTGGGTTGGATTGAATGCATTTCAAGACGCGGAACGCCTTGGAACAGCACAGGGTTCAACCGCTGCCCCCCATTTTCTCTACGTCGTTCGTTTGACCCGCGCTGGTGCTCCATTGGCATCCGGTGACAAAGTAGATGCTGGCATGGCGCATGGATGGCATGGTAAGCAAGCATTCCTTTCTAGCTTAGGATCAATCAGCCAACATGCCGGACGCGCTCTGGTTTGCCAGGCTTTCAAACAATAACGATGAAGTAGCTGTCGCATCTCGGACAATTGGATAGCCATTCGCAGCTACCCACTCTTCCTTGCCAGAGACGTTTTAAGTAGTCTGCGTCAGTCCGTTGCAGAGGCCCGATCTTGAACATCCATCTCCATAAGAATGCGCGTACCACGCCCGCTGTCCGCGCCTACATTCGCAACTCCAACAAGACCCAGCACGAACTGGCCGAGGAGTTCGGCGTTGGCATCGGTACCATACGCAAGTGGCAGCGTAGATGTCACCCTGGTCAAAACTCAATGAGCAAACCCTCGGTTATCTGGTCAATTTTCAGTGAGCGTCAACAACTCAGGCCTCCATTCGGGCCATTAAGCGCGCCAGAAAGCACTATGAGGCCGAGCAGCCGTGTGCGGGTTGGCTTCGTTCATGTCCTCGGACAGCAGGTTGCCGTCGTCGAGGGCCGCGTCGGCTTGCGCCGTCGCGGGATAACGCTCGGGCAGGATTTGGGCAAACACCCAGCGGGAGGCGCAGTCGATGGCCACAAACAGGTATTGACGATGGCTTTCGTCCGGCATCTGCGGTAGGTACTTCACGTCGATGCGCGCAAAGCCGGGCGTGTAGGCTTTGAAGGTTTTGGGCGGGGAACTGAGCGGCTCCGACTTGGTTTCAAGATCGGCCAGCCGCGCCACGCCATGACGCCGTAAACAGCGATCCAGGCCGGCACGCGAAACCTTGGCGTTGGTTACGCCCTACGGGTTTCTGAGCAGAATGAAATGGCGGAAGGCAAAAGCCTTCCGCCATTTTTGTTGATGCCCGACTTGGGTCAGGCGGCCGTCTTCAGCAAACCGTGCGGATCGAGCACAAACTTGCGCGGCGCGCCGGCATCGAATGCCTCGTAACCCTTGGGCGCGTCGTCCAGCGAGATGACCTGCACGCCCACCACGTCGGCGATGTTGATGCGATCCCACAAGATGGCCTGCATCAGCGCACGGTTGTACTTCATCACCGGCGTCTGCCCGGTATGGAAGCTGTGCGACTTGGCCCAGCCGAGGCCGAAGCGGATACTCAGGCTGCCGTGCTTGGCGGCGGCATCCGCCGCGCCCGGGTCCTCGGTCACATACAGGCCCGGAATACCGATCTTGCCGGCGGCGCGCGTCACCTCCATCAGCGAGTTGAGCACGGTTGCCGGCGCCTCAACCTGCGAGCCGGAATGGCCGTGACCACGCGCCTCGAAACCCACCGCGTCGATCGCGCTGTCGACCTCGGGCGTGCCTAGGATCTGCTCGATCTGCTCGCCAAGGGTGGCATCGAGCGACAGGTCCACAGTATGGAAGCCGACGCTACGCGCGTGCTCGAGCCGCTTCGGATTCAAGTCGCCGACGATCACCACCGCGGCGCCCAGCAGGCGCGCCGACGCGGCCGCAGCCAAACCGACCGGGCCGGCACCGGCAACGTAAACGGTGGAGCCCGGGCCCACGCCGGCGGTCACCGCCCCGTGGTAGCCGGTCGGCAGGATGTCGGACAGGCAGGTCAGGTCGCGGATTTTCGCGAAGGCCTGATCCTTGTCTGGGAAGCGCAACAGATTGAAGTCGGCATACGGCACCATCACGTACTCGGCCTGGCCGCCGATCCAGCCGCCCATGTCCACATAGCCGTAGGCTCCACCGGCGCGCGACGGGTTGACGTTCAGACACACGCCGGTGTGCTGCTCCTTGCAGGTGCTGCAGCGCCCGCAGGCGACGTTGAACGGCACCGACACGATGTCACCGACGTGCAGGGTCTCGACGTCGCGTCCCACCTCGATCACCTCTCCTGTGATCTCATGGCCGAGCACCAAGCCTTCCGGCGCCGTGGTACGGCCACGCACCATATGCTGGTCGGAACCACAAATATTGGTCGACACGACGCGCAGGATCACGCCGTGCTCGATCTTCTTGCCGAACGGGTTGGCAAGCTTCGGGAAGTCAATGGACTGCACTTCAACTTTGCCAGGACCTACATACACAACCCCGCGATTACTAGCCATGGTAGTTGTCTCCTTTATCCTTAGGGTGGGTCAAACTGCTTGGCGGCACCGGGCCGACGAAAGCATCGCGCACGCCGAGCGCCGGCCAGGCGGGCACGACAAGCTGCATACCCGCTTCGAAAGAAGACGTGATACGCAGCTTGCCTTGCTCAGGCTGGCTTGTTCCTTGATTGAATTGCGATGGGTCGGAAACTCTGGTGGCAACGCTTACTGTGCCAGCGACTTGCTGACTGCACTCAAACCGTCCTTGCCGTCGTAGGTGGTCACGCCGGCGAGCCAAGTCTTAAGCACCGCGGGGGTTTTCTTCAGGTAGTCACGCGCGGCGGTCTCGGGATTAACCTTGTCCATGATCGGACCCATCACGCGGTTTTCCATGCCGGTGGTGTAGTGCAGGTTGTTAAGCAGACGGGTGACGTTGGGACAGCGCGACTGGTAGTCGGTGGCCGTGGCGGTATACACCTTGGCTTCGCCATAGTTGGGGCCGAACACGTCGTCGCCGCCGGACAGATAGGCCATCTTGAACTTGACGTTCATCGGATGTGGCTCCCAGCCGAGGAACACGACCCACTGCTTCTGGCGGATGGCGCGTTCCACTTCTGCCAACATGCCCGCCTCACTCGATTCCACCAGTTTGAAACCGGCCAAATGGAACTGGTCCTTCTTGATCATGCCCTGGATCAGGTTGTTGCCGTCGTTGCCAGGCTCGATACCGTAGATCTTGCCATCCAGTTTGTCCTTGAACTTGGCGATATCGGCAAACGATTTGAGACCGGCGGCCGCTACGTAGTCCGGCACCGCCAGCGTATATTTGGCGCCGACCAGGTTGGGCGTAGGCAGCACCTTGATCTGCCCGGCCTTCACAAAGGGCTCGACAATCGGGGTCATGCTTGGGTTCCAGTAGCCCAGAAACGCATCGATCTGTTTGGTCTTGAGACCGGAAAAGGTGATCGGCACCGAGGCGATCGTGGTCGTCGGCTTGTAGCCAAGCCCTTGCAGCACGACGCTCGCCATAGCAGTTGTCGCCGCGATATCGGTCCAGCCTACGTCGGCAAAATGCACCGCCCGGCACTGGGGTGCTTCTTGCGCCAGCGCCGACATTGCGACGCCACCCAGCACCAGTGGGCCCACCAATTTGGTCAACTTCATGACGTTCCCTCTTCTCTTTAAGAATTGTCTTCAATGACTCAAGTGGTCTAGCCACACACTGTTGTCCCGCTCGGGCCAATGCCGGCTATGACTGGTTCAGATTGCCACTTCGCACCACAGCGACTTACCTGCTGACGACCGATATTTGGCGGAAAGCGTCATTTTGTGGCACAACAAGCAGCGAGCAGATCCATAGCCCACCTAGCTACCATGATGCATGCAGTCGCACCCGTAAGGCCGGTGGTGTAAGGTGCGAGTCAAACAATTCACCATCAGTTAAAGGGCAAGCCGATGACCGAAGACACTTTTGCCACGCGCCTCAAGGGCGTGCTCGACGGCAAACGGATCATGTTGAAGCAGGTGGCCGAGGCGCTGTCGGTATCGCCGTCGGCGGTGCACAAGTGGACGCGCGGCGGCGAGATCGAATACGAGCGCCTGCTGGCGCTGGCGCGCTTCATCGGCGTCAACTGGCTGTGGCTGCGCTACGGCGAACAGGCGATCGCCGACCTCGAAGCGAGCAGCGCGACCGACCCGCACATCAAGGAACTGCGCCAGAAGCACCTGGCCGAGATCATGGAAAACGAGGCGCGGATGAAATTCGCGCAGGAGGTGTCCGGCATCGTCACCTGGGAGTGGAATGTGCTGACCGACGCGCTCACCTACTCGTCGAACGACGAGGCGCTGTTCGGCCGACACATCCGCTCGATGGACGATTTTTGGGCCTGCGTGCACCCGGACGATGTCGCGCGGCTGAAGGAAGTGCTGCAACGGAGCCTCGCGGCGCAGGAGATGCACGAGTGGGAATTCCGCATCGTCGTCGCTGACGACACCCGCTGGATCTCGTCGCGCGCGACACTGGTGCGCGACGTCGAGCAGCGCCCGGTGAAGATGATCGGCGTCAGCCTCGACATCACCGAGCGCCGGCGCGCCGAAGCGGCGCTGCGCCAGAACGAGGCCCTCTTGGCCAAGGCGCAAGAGATCGCGCACCTGGGCGGCTGGTACTGGAACATCCAGACCGACGACTGCTCGTGGACCGACGAGGCATACCGGATCTTCGGCTGGGCCCCGCAGGCGTTCAAGGTGACGATGGAGCGCTACCTCGCCTCTATCGTCGAGGAAGACCGCGCCCGCATCGAGGCGGCGATCCGCACCGCGATCGTCGACAAGCAGCCGTACCGGGTCGAGTACGCGATCCTGCTGCCCGACGGCAGCCGGCGCGAGATCCGCGAGGAAGGCGAGGTAGGCTTCGACGAGAACGGCCGCGCGCTGACGATGATCGGCGCGTCGCAGGACGTCACCGGCCAGAAACTGGCCGAGCTGGCGTACCGCGAGAGCGAGGAGCGCTTTCGCGCGACCTTTGAGGGGTTATCTCACGAAACGGAAAAAATCGTACGCTAACTGGCGGCTTCGTTGGTGCCGCTTTCCGCGCTCAGCAGTTCGAACACTGATTCGGCCGCCAGCATGCCGGTAAGCGTCCGGCCCGGATCGCTGCCGATATTCGCAGCGCCTACAGTGCCGGTCGCAAAGTGCTCGTGCTAACCGAACGCGCCGAGCACATCGAGATCCTGCGCGAGTCCATCGGCGATGGCATCCCCCAACTGTTCATCCTGCACGGCCGGATGTCGCGCAAGCAGCGAGGAGTAGTGGTCGAGTCACTCAATGCGCTAGACGGCGATACGCCGCGGGTGTTGCTGGCGACCGGCAAGCTGGTCGGCGAGGATTTTGATCATCCACAACTCGACACCATGGTGCTGGCCATGCCGATTTCGTGGAAGGACACATTGCAGCAGTAAGCGGAACGGCTGCATCGCGAGCACACCACCAAAACCAATGTGCTCATCATTAGGCAACCGGCGGTTGCACATTTAGGGACTAGCGCAGTACTACCGTGCGGTGGCCGTTGAGGAACACGCGCCGTTCCAGGTGGAAGCGCACCGCACGGGCAAGCGCCAGGCATTCCATGTCGCGCCCGGTGATCTGCAACTGCTCGGGGCTGAAGGCGTGGTCTACGCGCTCGACCACCTGCTCGATGATCGGCCCTTCGTCCAGATCGTCGGTGATGTAGTGGGCGGTAGCGCCGATCAGCTTCACGCCGCGCGCGTAGGCCTGATGATACGGGCGCGCACCTTTGAAGCCGGGCAGGAACGAGTGGTGGATGTTGATCGCGCGCCCGGACAGCAGGCTCGACAGCTGCGGCGACAGCACCTGCATGTAGCGCGCCAGCACCACCAATTCGGATCGGGTTTCTTCCACCAGCGCGAGCAGTGCGGCTTCCTGTTGCGGTTTGGTTTCATGGCTGACCGGCAGATGATGGAACGGCAGACCGTGCGCGGCGGCGATGTGGGCCAGATCGGCATGGTTGGAGACGACGGCGGTCACTTCCATGCCGAGGTCGCCGATGCGCCAGCGGTACAACAAGTCGTTCAGGCAATGGTCAAGCTTGGACACCATGATCAGCACGCGCGGCTTTTCTTGGCCGTCGTACAGCTGCCAGTGCATGTCGAACGGCTGGTTCATTTGTGCGAGTTGTTCGCGCAGCGGGCCGGGCCGGAAGGTGTCTTGCAGTGAGTGGAACACGCAGCGGACGAAGAAGCGTTCGGTGTCGGGGTCGTCGAATACGGCGAGTTCATCGATATAGCAGCCTTGCTGGTCGAGCAGTTGCGAGACGCGGGCGATTTGGCCGGGCGCGCTGTGGCAATTGAAGGACAGGATGTGGTGGTGTCGGTCTTGGGCCATGGCGTGGGTGTCGGACCGGCGGGTCCGCTCCTCCTCGGTGGGTCAGGGGAATATGGGTCCACGATAAAAGAGTCGTCTTTGATTGGCTGACTGTAATGCGCCATTTTTTGGTGGTTTTTGGACATGGCTGGGCTTTCTCCGCGCTGGGCCGCAGCGCAATCGGCAAACATGCAGGACACTCGACACCTTGATCCGACGCTCCTGAAAGCAGAACCAACCATTCCAATCCACCATGACGACTTCATCATCGGGACAGCGCATACCGTGGCATGCGGCTCCTTGCCGAATCGTTTTCGGACGGGCACCCGAAGGGTGGCAATCTCGGGGCGTCCTTTGGGACGAAGGGGGTTTTGGATAAGCAAAGCCCCCTTCCCGCTAGCCGGGCGGAACCAGCCATCTTCGCCAAGCACCAGCTTTGCAATCAAAATCAATCCGCCATTTGCCACGACAATGTCGCTCGTGTCGAAAATCGACAAGTCGCCGTCCTCTACAGTCAATTACCGATGGCTCGGGTCGCCAAGAATGCTCCTACCCCGCCACTTCTTTACGGACCCGTCCATGGCAAATCGTTACTCTTTCTGGAGCCTGTTCAAACACGGGCTCAAACATCATGAAAGCTGGCAGCCTGCCTGGCGTAGCCCGCAACCGCGTTCCCGTTACGACGTGATCATCATCGGTGGCGGCGGCCATGGTCTGGCGACAGCTTATTACTTGGCTAAAAACCACGGGGTGAAAAACGTCGCGGTGCTGGAAAAAGGCTATCTGGGCGGTGGCAACACGGCGCGCAACACCACCATCGTGCGTTCCAACTACCTGTGGGACGAATCGGCGCATCTATACGAACACGCTCTGAAGCTGTGGGAAGGCCTGTCGCAAGATCTCAACTTCAACGTGATGTTCAGCCAGCGCGGGGTGATGAACCTGGGCCACACGCTGCAGGATATGCGCGACATCGAGCGCCGGGTGAACGCCAACGTGTTGAACGGCATCGACGGTGTGATCCTGACGCCCAAAGAGATCCAAGAGATCGTGCCGCTGATGGATATCAGCAACAAAACCCGCTATCCGGTGATGGGCGCCAGCTACCAGCCGCGCGGCGGGGTGGCGCGGCATGACGCGGTGGCCTGGGGCTTTGCCCGTGGCGCCAGCGATCTAGGCGTGGACTTGATCGAGCAGTGCGAAGTCACCGGCATGATCATCGAAGGCGGCCGCATCAAGGGCGTGCACACCACCCAGGGCGATATCTACGCCGACCGGGTGGGCTGCGTCGCCGCCGGCAGCACCTCTACGCTCGCCAAGATGGCCGGTGTGCGTCTGCCGCTGGAAAGCCACCCGCTGCAAGCGTTCGTATCCGAGTCGATGAAGCCGTGTCTGGATACGGTGGTGATGTCGAACGCGGTGCACGGCTACGTCAGCCAATCCGACAAGGGCGAGCTGGTGATCGGCGCCGGTATCGACAGCTACCTCGGCTACGGCCAGCGCGGCAGCCCGCATGTGATCGAACACACCGCGGCGGCGATTATCGAGCTGTTCCCAAGCTTCTCGCGCGTACGGATGAACCGCCAGTGGGGCGGCATCGTGGACGTGGCGCCGGATGCCTGCCCGATCATCGGCAAGTCGGCGATCAAGGGTCTGTATTTCAACTGTGGCTGGGGCACCGGCGGCTTCAAAGCCACGCCGGGTTCGGGCCACGTGTTCGCCCACACCATCGCCCACGATGCGCCGCATCCGCTGAACGCCGCGTTCGCGCTGGACCGTTTCAACACTGGCCACCTGATCGACGAGCACGGCGCTGCCGGCGTCGCGCACTAGGAGAACCTCATGCTGATGATCCATTGCCCGCACTGTGGGGCAACCCGTGAGGAAGAAGAATTCAGCTACGCCGGCGAGGCTTACATTCCCCGCCCACTCAAGCCGGAAGACGTGAGTGATGCGGAATGGGGCGACTACCTGTTCATGCGCAAGAACACCCGCGGCTGGTTCTTTGAGCAGTGGCTGCACGCCGCCGGCTGCCGCAAGGTAGTGGTGGTTAAACGCCACACCGGGAGTTATGAAATCGCCGGCAGTTGGACGCTGGCGGAAGGCAAGCAGCACTACCTGAAGGAGGCCGAGGCATGAGCGGCTATCGCGTAAAGCGCAAAACCCAGCGCATCAACGAACAAGCGCCCTGTCAGTTCAAGTTCGACGGCAAGAAGCTGAACGGCTTTGCCGGTGACACCCTGGCTTCGGCGCTGATCGCCAACGGCGTGCAGCTGATTGGGCGCAGCTTCAAGTATGGCCGTCCGCGCGGCATCGTCGGCCACGGTTCGGAAGAGCCGAACGCGCTGATCCAGCTGGAAACCGGCGGCTACACCGTTCCGGACTTGAAAGCCACCCAGGTGGAGCTGTATCAAGGCCTGTCGGCGACCACCACCACCGGCTGGCCGTCGCTGCATTTCGACGCCAAGGGCTTGCTCGGCAAGCTCGGCCGCTTCATGCCGCCCGGCTTCTACTACAAGACCTTCATGGCCCCGATCGACGCGTGGCCGCTGTATGAAAAACTGATCCGCAACGCCGCCGGTTACGGCCGCGCCCCGGTGGATCCGGACCCGGAATTCTACGACCACCTGCACCACCACGTAGACGTGCTGGTAGTGGGCGGCGGTGCATCCGGCTTGTGGGCCGCCACCCTGGCTGGCCGCGCCGGTTTGAAAACGCTGCTGGTCGATGAACAGAACGAAGCCGGCGGCTGGCTGCTGTCCGACGCGCACGCCGAAATCGACGGCCTGCCGGCAGTGGCCTGGGTAGAGCAACGCCTGGCCGAGCTGAACAGCCTGGCCAACGTCACCGTACTGACCCGCACCACCGCCTTCGCGCTGCACGACAAAAACCTGGTGCAAGCGCTGGAGCTGGTGCAAGACCACCTGCCGATCACCGCCCGCGACAAAACCCAGCCGCGCCAGCGCTTGCACAAGATCCGCGCCCATCAAGTGGTGCTCGCTTCCGGCGCGATCGAACGTCCGCTGGTGTACGGCAACAACGACCGCCCCGGCGTGATGACCGCCGCCGCCGCGCAAACCTATCTGAACCGCTACGGCGTGGCGGTAGGGCGCAAAGTGGTGCTGATGACCAACAACGACGCCGCTTACGACGCTGCTATCGGCCTGGCCGAAGCCGGCAGCCGCGTGAGCCTGGTCGACACCCGCCTGCGCGGCGCGGCCGACTGGCGTAGCGAAGCAGCGCGCAAGGCCGGCGTCAATCTGCTCACCGGCTACGGCATCGCCCAAGTGCTGGGTGGCAAGAGCGTGTCCGGCGTGCAACTGGTTAAGCTCGACCCACACAGCAACAAGGTGATCGGTAAAGGACCGATCATCAGCGCCGATGCGGTGCTGTCCTCAGGCGGCCTGACCTCCACTGTGCACCTGTTCTGCCACAACGGCGGCCGCCCGTTCTGGAGCGAGGAGCGCCAATCGTTCGTCACCCCGGAAGAAGGCCGCGAAGGCATCGCCTGCGTCGGCGCGATCACCGGTCGCTGGGGCTTGGGCGAAGCGTTGGCGCAAACCCACGCCGCGGTCAGCGCGGTGCTGGTGAGCGCGCAAAAAACCGCCAACGGTGAAGCTCCGCAAGTGGACGACCGCGAGGTCGCTCCGGCGCGCCGCATCTTCCGCGTGCCGGACGGCAAGCCGGAAGGCCACGGCGCCAAGGCCTTCGTCGATTATCAGAACGACGTGTCCGCCGCCGACATCCATCTGGCAGTGCGCGAAAACTACCGCTCGATCGAACACGTGAAGCGCTACACCGCGCTTGGCTTCGGCACCGACCAAGGCAAACTGTCCAGCGTCAACGGTTTTGCCATCGCCGCCGAAGCCTTGGGCAAACCGATTGCCGACGTCGGCACCACGACATACCGCCCGGCTTACACCCCGGTGACGTTCGGTGCGCTGGCCGGCAGCCATGTGAACGACACCTTCGACCCGCGCCGCTACACCGCGATGCAGTCTAGCCACACCGCGCGTCGCGCCGAGTTCGAAACCGTCGGTCAATGGATGCGTCCCTGGTACTTCCCGAAGGGCAATGAGACGCTGCACCAAGCGGTGGACCGCGAGTGCCTGGCCACCCGTAATTCGGTGGGGGTGATGGACGCCTCGACCTTGGGCAAGATCGACGTCAAAGGCCCGGACGCGCGCGAGTTCCTCAATCGCATCTACTCCAACGCCTGGAGCAAGCTCGACCCGGGCAAGTGCCGCTACGGCCTGATGCTCGATGAAAATGGCATGGTGATGGACGACGGCGTGACCGCCTGCTTGGCGGACGACCACTTCCATATGACCACCACCACCGGCGGCGCTGCGCGCGTGCTCGGCTGGATGGAGCGTTGGCACCAAACCGAATGGCCGGAGCTGAAGGTGCGTTTCACCTCCACCACCGACCATTGGAGTACCACCGCCGTGGTCGGCCCGAACAGCCGCAAGGTGCTGCAAAAACTGTGCAGCGACATCGACCTGTCGGCGGAAAGCTTCAAGTTCATGGACTGGCGCGAAGGCACGGTGGCGGGCCTGCCGGCCAAGGTATTCCGCATCTCGTTCTCCGGTGAACTCGCGTACGAGATCAACGTCGACGCCAGCTACGGCCACTACATGTGGGAACAGGTGATGCAGGCCGGCGAAGAGTTCGGTATCACCCCGTACGGCACCGAAACCATGCACGTGCTGCGCGCCGAGAAGGGCTTCATCATCGTCGGTCAAGACACCGACGGCTCGATGACGCCGATTGACCTGGCGATGGGCTGGGCAGTCGGCATGAAGAAGCCGTTCAGCTTCCTCGGCAAGCGTTCGCTGTCGCGTTCCGACACTACGCGCACTGACCGCAAGCAGCTGGTTGGCCTGTATACCGAGGACCCGAACGTGGTATTGGCCGAAGGCGCGCAGATCCTGAATACATCCAAGCCGGTGCTGCCGGCCGACATGCAGGGCCACGTTACCTCCAGCTACCACAGCGCCTTCTTGGGCCGCTCCATCGCCATGGCGGTGTTGAAAGGCGGGGCGCAGCGCGAAGGCGACACCGTATACGTGTCGGCCGGCGGCAAGGTGCACGCCGCGCGCGTAGTGTCCTCCGTATTCGTAGATCCAGAAGGGGTGCGCCAACATGCCTGATACCCGCTACCAACCGTACCTGCAGTCTCCGCTGCACAACTTCAATCTGGCGGCCGAGGCGGTCGCCCCGGATGCGCGGCAGCTCGTGCGTGCTAACGAACTGCCGCTGTTGGGCTACATCGTGCTGCGCGGCGAACTGGCCGATCCGGCCGTCGCCCAGGCGATCAAGCAGGCCACCGGTTTCGCGGTGCCGGCCGCTGCCAGCTTCGTCAGCGGCGAGGCCGGCGTGCTGATCTGGCAGTCGCCGGACGAATGCCTGTTCGTTACCGCGCGCAGCAGCGTGCCCAAGTTGCTCGAGAGCTGCGCCAAGAGCTTCGCCGGCCTATTCGCCCAAGCGGTGGACAACAGCGGCGGCCTGACGACGGTGCACCTGTCCGGGGCCGAGCACGTCACCTTGCTGCGCCACCTGGGCGTGTACGACTTCGAGTCGATCGCGCCGGGCGATGCGGTCAGCACCGTGCTCGGCAAGGCCGGCGCCATCGTGTGCCGTGTCGAGGACGACGGGGTGTTCATAGTGTTCCGCCGCAGCTTCGCCGACTACCTGTGGCTGCTGCTACGCAAGGCGGCGATGCCGTACCGCTTCGCGGTCGTCAAGCTGCCGGCATCCGGCAAGCACCCGTTCCTGCGCCTGGTGGGTGCCGGCGCTACGCCAAAACTCGCCGTGATGGCCTGATTTTCCTGTGAAGTTCGAACGCGGGCGGGGGTGCCCGCAAGGAGCCAACATGACACTGCACGACAATGCCGTAGTGATCGACGGTCTGATCATCGCCAAGTGGGAGTGCTCGGTTTTCGAGGATATGCGCAAGGGCGGACTGACTGCCGCCAACTGTACCGTATCGGTATGGGAAGGCTTTGCCGACACCGTCAACAACATCGCCGAGATGAAGCAGAAGATCCGCGACTACGGTGAAATCCTCAGCCTGGTGCGCACCGCCGCCGACATCCGCAAGGCGAAGCAAGAAGGCAAGACCGGCATCATCCTCGGCTTCCAGAACGCCCACGCGTTTGAGGACAACCTCGGCTACATCGAGGCGTTCGCCGACATGGGCGTGCGCGTGGTGCAGCTGTGCTACAACACGCAGAACCTGATTGGCACCGGCTGCTACGAGCGCGATGGCGGCCTGTCCGGCTTTGGCCGCGAGGTGATCGCCGAGATGAACCGCACCGGCATCATGGTCGACCTGTCGCACGTCGGCGGCAACACCTCGAAAGAGGCGATCCTCGAATCGAAAAAGCCGGTGTGCTACTCGCACTGCCTGCCGTCCGGCCTAAAGGAACACCCGCGCAATAAGAGCGACGAAGAACTGAAGTTCATCGCCGACCATGGCGGCTTCATCGGCGTCACCATGTTCCCACCGTTCCTCAAGCGCGGCATTGAAGCCACGGTGGACGACTACGTCGAGGCGATGGACTACGTGATCAACCTGGTCGGCGAGGACTGCGTCGGCTTCGGCACCGACTTCACCCAGGGTTACGACAAGGGCTTCTTCGACTGGATCACCCACGACAAGGGCCGCTACCGCCGCCTGACCAACTTCGGCCCCATCCTGAACCCAGAGGGCATCCGCACCATCGGCGAAACACCCAACCTGACCCGCGCGATGGAAAACGCCGGCTGGAGCGAAAGCAAGATGCGCAAGGTGCTGGGCGAGAACTGGCTGCGCGTGTTCGGCGAGGTGTGGGGCGAATAACGCCGGACAATTCGTAGGATGGGTGGGGCGGTACGCGCTACCCATCGGCATCTCTGGCAAAAAAACGGCTTCAGCCGCGACCCGAGTCCTAAAGCTCAAATCGCGGCTGAAGCCGTTTTTGCATTGGCAGGCAATTGCACCGTATTGGATCGGAAGATTAGAGTTTACTAAGCCAATTCGCCGCCACCGCAGCAGCGCCCGTATCGGCAACCAGCCCTAGATGGCTCACGCCATCTAGAACGGTGACCGACGCATTAGGCACCCAGCATTGGCAAGTTGGAGCAAACTGCGCCGCCTGAAAAGCTTCATCATCCGCGCCCACCATGACCAGCAGCGGAACCGAAATCGCACGCAAATCTGCCTGGTAATTGCGCGGGGCGAAGCCGGTCATCAGCCGAAAGCTGTAGCTAAGCGTCTCGGTGCCATCACGATATTGAGCGGGCATATTGAAGCTCAACACGCGTGCGTGATTGAAGAAACGGATGCCAAAGTCGTTGAGCATGGCAATCGGAATGATCTTGGCCAAATCGGGCCTGACCCATCCACCCGAGTTGGGTCTAGCTGTCGGCGCGTTGTACCCCAAATAGGGCGCCAGCAGCAGATATGCCGCCGCCAGTTGGCCGTACCGGCTGCCGGCAAAACGCAGCGCCAAACCGCCACCGGACGAATGGCCGCCAATCACCACGCGACGGCCAGGCCCATTCTTGGACGCCAAGTGCGCGATGAAATCGGCCAGATCATCCTCAAGTTGCGCGATGTAGTCGATATCGCCGCGTCGGCTCGGCGAAGCTTGCCATTCACCCGGGAAAAAGGGGACCGGGAAAAGGAGGTAGATTTATTTTTTTGTTTAAGGTCTAAAGGGTTGTCAGCTGCCAGCATACCCGTGTGGCTGACAACCTAAGCTGCGACAGTAATGCTCCCATTCAAGTTAAATGATGAATGCAAAACAGCGGCGTCTAACTTTTTGGCATGTCGGGCAACAGCAACAACGGGTCGGTGTGGGGTGGTTCCATATAGAAGAGAACCGGCAGCATGAGATCACAAAGGCAAAGACCGTGAATCCTCCGTGGAGCGCTGGCGGAGGTGGCGAGGCAAGGATCGCAACCCGATCCCGGCGGCTTGGGCATTAAGCCTGTTGAGCCTTTTTAATACCGGCGGAGCGCAAACGCGGCCGACGTTGTTCGTGGCCGGAGCCACCCTCCGGTCGTGGTTTTAGCCATCATCAGGGGGTAATCCAATGAAAAGATCCTACAAGCTTCGTTTCGCTGCGCTGGCGCTAGCCGTCGTATCGGCCGGTAGCTTCGCCGCCAACAAACCCACCATCAAAATCGGCTACGTGGCCGGCTGGTCCGACAGCGTGGCCACCACTCACGTCGCCGCCACCATCATTAAAGAGAAGCTTGGCTACCCGGTCGAACTGGTGCCGGTAGCGGCCGGCATCATGTGGCAAGGCGTGGCGCGTGGCGACCTAGACGCCACCCTGTCCGCCTGGCTGCCGGTGACGCACGACAGCTACTACCAGCAATACAAAGACAAAACGGTGGACCTAGGCGCCAACTACCCGGGTGCCAAGATCGGCCTGATCGTGCCCGATTACGTCAAGGCGCGTACCGTGAGCGATCTTGAAGCGCAGAAAACCGCCTTTCAGGGCCGTATTGTCGGCATCGACGCCGGCGCCGGCGTGATGAAAAAGACCGAAGAAGCCATCAAGAGTTACGGCCTTGACTACAAGCTTCTGCCGAGTTCCGACATCGGCATGACGTCGGAACTGGCGCGCTCGGTCAAGGACCACAAGGCGGTCGCGGTGACCGGCTGGATTCCGCACTGGATGTTCGCCAAATGGAAGCTGCGCTTCCTGGAAGATCCGAAAAAGGTCTACGGCGAAGCCGAGCACGTGGATAGCGTGATCAACCCCGAGCTCAACACCAAGGCGCCGGAGGTGGTGGCTTTCCTGAAGAAGTTCTCATGGAAGGCGGAGGAAGTCGGTGCGGTGATGCTGGACGTGCAAGGCGGCAGCAAGCCGGATGCTGCGGCCGAAAAATGGATCAAGACCCACGGCTCGCGTGTGGACGGCTGGCTGCATTAAGCAGGATTTCTGCGTGGGAGGCTCCAATGTATCCCTTAGGATAATACTGCTCAGTTAAGACTAGTAGGTATCGTGCTCAACGATCCATCAGAATCCAGCTTGCCCTCAAGGAAGCTGGATTTTTCATGTCCTTTCAGACCGAATTAGCTGAAGTCGCTGGCCATGTCATGCAGTACGGTTTTGCGCTTGCCCTCGGACAGGCGAGCAATGCCTAAAAGGATTACTGCCACAGTAATGGCAGAAAGCAGCAGCTCTTCCGGCGCCTGGGCAGCCCCCTCCCCCGTTATCAGGCTGCTGCCGCATCAGTTCGGACACTCCGTTGGTGCCGAGGATGATCATTTCGGCAGCCGAAGCTGTAGTGCTCTAAAGCCATGGACTACACCAACACCGCCAAATCATTCTTGACCTAGCTCTACATTTCTTACCTGCGGATGTCGGGTATGTCGTTCTAAGGCAAATCACGGTCGTCGGAGCGGAAACAGCGTGCCCTACGCTGCGGCACTATCGCTGTTAAGAGCTTCCTGCGGCCGGAATGTCTGGCCGCCTCGCGAACATCAACAGGAGATGCCCATGCAACCGCTAGTTCCCATCGATGTGGATTCCGAAACCGGCATTTGGTCGACCGACGGCCTGCCGATGCTCTATGTGCCGCGCCACTTCTTCGTGAACAACCATACGGCGGTCGAAGCCGCGCTGGGCAAGGAAAAATACGCCGCCGCACTCTATGAAGCCGGCTACCGCTCGGCCTATTTCTGGTGCGAGAGCGAAGCCAAGACCCACGGGCTGTCCGGCATGGCCGTGTACGAGCACTACCTCAAGCGCCTGTCGCAGCGCGGTTGGGGACTGTTCTCCTTCATCGAGGCCGACGCCAGCAGCGGCCACGCCAAAATCCGCCTCGACCACTCCTGCTTCGTACTCGCGCAAGGCATCGCCGGCGTACCAAAGAGCGAAGGCAAGACCTGTTATCTGTTCGCTGGCTGGTTCTCCGGTGCGATGGACTGGGTCGGCCAAACCAGCGGCCACGACTATCGCACGACAAGCCGAGAAACCCATTGCGCAGGCGAAGGTAGCGAGTACTGCGTGTTTACGGTTGAGCCGAAGTAAGGATCTGTCATGCGTTATCCCAATCTGTTTGCCCCGATTACGCTCAACAAGCTGACCATCCGCAACCGCATCGTTAGCACTGCGCACGCTGAAGTGTACGCCGAACCGGGCGGCTTGCCGGGCGACCGCTACATCCGTTACTACGAAGAGAAAGCCAAGGGCGGCGTCGGCCTCGCGATTTGCGGCGGCTCAAGCCCGGTATCTATCGACAGCCCACAGAGCTGGTGGAAGTCGGTGAACCTGTCCACCGACCAGGTCATCGACCCGCTCAACCGCTTGGCCGAGGCGATGCACCGCCACGGCGCCAAGATTATGATTCAGGCGACCCACATGGGCCGCCGTTCCAGCTACTACGGCGAGCATTGGCCGCACCTGGTGAGCCCGTCTGGCATCCGCGAGCCGGTGCACCGCGGCAACGCCAAGATCATCGAGAAGCACGAGATCCACCGCATCATCGGCGACTTCGTGCAGGCGGCGCGCCGCATCAAGGCCGCCGGCATGGACGGCATGGAAATCTCCGCCGCGCACCAGCATTTGATGGACCAGTTCTGGAGCCCGCGCACCAACGTGCGCACCGACGAATACGGCGGCAGCCTGGAAAACCGCATGCGCTTCGGCATGGAAGTGTTCCAGGCGATGCGCGAGGAAGTGGGCGCGGATTTCTGCGTTGGCCTGCGCATGTGCGGCGACGAATTCCACGAAGACGGCCTCTCGCACGACATGCTCAAAGACATCGCGCAGGCGATGTCGGAAACCGGCCTGATCGACTACCTGAGCGTGGTTGGCTCGGGCGGCGACACCCACAACACCCTGGCCAACTGCATGCCGCCGATGGCGCTGCCGCCGGAGCCGTTTGTGCACTTGGCGGCCGGCATCAAGTCGGTGTCGAAAGTGCCGGTGATGCACGCGCAGAGCATCCGCGACCCGAACCAAGCCGAACGGATTCTTTCCTCCGGCATGGTGGACATGGTGGGCATGACCCGCGCGCAGATCGCCGACCCGCACATGGTGATCAAAATCCGCGACGGCAAGGAAGACCAGATCCGCCAGTGCGTGGGCGCCAACTATTGCATCGACCGCCAATACTTCGGCCAGGACGTGCTGTGCATCCAGAACGCCGCCACCAGCCGCGAGGCGACCATGCCGCACACCATCGAGAAGGCCCCCGCCAAGCGCAAGGTGGTGGTGGTCGGCGCCGGCCCGGCCGGTTTGGAAGCGGCGCGCGTGGCGCGCGAGCGCGGCCACGACGTGGTGCTGTTCGAGAAGAACGAAGTGGTGGGCGGGCAGATTGTGCTGGCCGCCAAAGCGCCGCAGCGCGAGCAGATGGCCGGCATCATCCGCTGGCTGGATATGGAAACGGTGCGCCTCGGCGTCGACCGCCGCCTGAACACCGCGGCTTCGGAAGAAATGATCCTGGCCGAGCAGCCGGACATCGTGGTGCTGGCCACCGGCGGCGTACCGAACAGCGAGATGGTGCCGGGCTGGGGCGTGAAGGAAGGCCTGTCGGTGACCGGCTGGGACATCCTGTCCGGCAAGGTGGCGCCGGCGAAGAACGTGCTGGTGTACGACGCGATCAGCGGCCATGCCGGCTTTGGCGTAGCCGACTTTATGGCCAGCCGCGGCAGCCAGGTCGAGATCGTTACCCCGGACGTGAAAGTGGGCGACGACACCGGCGGCACCACCTTCCCGATCTTCTACCGCCGCCTGTACGCGCAGGGGATGATCCCGACCCCGAACTACTGGATGGACCGCGTCTATCGCGAAGGCGACAAGCTGATCGCGGTGCTGCGCAACGAGTACACCGAGGCCTTGGAGGAACGCGCGGTCGATCAGGTGGTGGTGGAGAACGGCATCCTGCCGAACGACACGCTGTACTGGTCGCTGAAGGAGCAGTCGAAAAACAAGGGCCAGACCGATGTGCACACCCTGTTCGCTTCCCAGCCGCAGCCGAGCTTGTCCGAGCCGCTGAACAAGGGCGAGTTCCTGTTGTTCCGCGTTGGCGACTGCATCTCGATGCACAACATCCATGGCGCGATTTACGACGCGCTGCGTTTGGTGAAGGACTTCTAATATGTTCTCCCTCGCTCATGCCCTAACCGGCCTGTTCTGGCTCGGGGCGCTGCTGTTGACCCTGGGCTTGGCGCGCCGCGCCAGCCTGTGGAGTCAGGGGCGGGCCGCCACGGTGGCCTGGTCCGGGCTGTTCGCCATGCCCAAGCGCTATTTCGTCGACCTGCACCACGTGGTGGCGAAAGACCCGTTCATCGCCCGCGCCCACGTCGCCACAGCCGGCGGCGCGGTGGCGATTCTGCTGCTGGCCGGCCTCAACTACGGGCTGATGCTGTACAGCGGCTGGCTGGATGCGCTGCTGCTGCTGTCGGCCGTGCTGATGTTCGGCGGCGCGCTGATGATCCGCAAACGCCGCAAGGCGCCGCCTGCGCGTTTGTCCAAAGGCGCGTGGAGCCGCTTGCCGAAGAGTCTGTTGGCGTTTTCGATTGGCGCAGGTCTCGCAGCGGCGCTGGCCTTGATCGGCCCGGCGTTCGGCACCGCGCTGGCGCAAGGCCTGTCCTTGCTGGTGCTGGCGATGTTGGTGTGGGGCGGCGGTGAATTGGCGCTCGGCATTGGCATGGGCGGGCCGATGAAGCATGCGGTGGCTGGCCTGTTGCACTTGGCTTTCCACCCGCGCCCGGAACGTTTCCAGGGCAAACGCTCTACTGGTTTGATTCCAATCAGGTTGGTGGATAAAGATTACGGCGTGGAGAAGCCCAAGGATTTCGCCTGGAACCGCTTGTTGTCGTTTGACGCCTGCGTTCAGTGCGGCAAGTGCGAGGCAGCGTGCCCGGCCTACGCTGCCGGCCAGCCGCTCAACCCGAAAAAACTGATTCAAGACATGGTCACCGGCCTGGCTTCCGGCGACGGCACGAGCTACGCCGGCAACCCGCACCCGGGGCAAGGCCCGGCGCGTGCCGGTGCTGCCGACCAGCCGATTATGGCTGGACTGCTGGACCCGGAAACGCTGTGGTCGTGCACCACCTGCCGCGCCTGTGTGCAGGAATGTCCGATGCTGATCGAACACGTGGACGCGGTGGTGAGCATGCGCCGCAGCGTGACGCTGACCACCGGTGTGGTGCCGAACAAGGGCGGCGAAGCGCTGGCCAATCTACGTGACACCGACACCGTGGGCGGCTATCCGCTGGCAACGCGCTACAACTGGGCGGTGGATTTGAACGTGCCGGTTCTCAAGCCGGGCGAGAGCACCGATTGGCTGCTGCTGGCCGGCGAGGGCGCATTCGATATGCGCTACCAGCGCGCGCTGCGCTCGCTGATTAAGGTGCTGCACGCCGCCGGCTTGAAAGTGGCGGTGCTCGGCGAAGCGGAACGCGACTGCGGCGACCTGGCGCGCCGCCTCGGCGACGAAGCCACCTTCCAGCGCTTGGCCAAAGACAACATCGCCACCCTGGCGCAATACAAATTCAAGAACATCGTTACCTCCGACCCGCACGTGTTCCATTGCCTGAAGAATGAGTACCCGGCGTTTGGCGGCGAGTATCAGGTACAGCATCACAGCCAACTGCTGGAAGAGCTGCTGGCGAAGAAGGCGATTCCACTTAAAGAGAGCGCCAAACAGCAGCCGCTGACCACCTATCACGACCCTTGTTATCTGGGCCGCTACAACGGCGAGACTTCCGCGCCGCGCAATGTGCTCAAGGGCATCGGCATCAGGGTGGTGGAGATGGAGCGGTCCGGCATGCAGTCGCGCTGCTGCGGCTGGGGCGGTGGCGCATCGTTCACCGACATCCCGGGCAAGAAGCGGATTCCCGACATGCGCATGGACGACATCCGCGAAACCGGCGCCGAGCGCGTGGCGGTTGCCTGCCCGAATTGCACCGCGATGCTCGAAGGCGTGGTCGGACAGCGTCCCGATGTGGTCGACCTGGCCGAACTGGTCGCCGAACGGCTGGCCGTCTGAAGGGAAACACAATGTATAACGACCGACCCATTCCGCGTATCGACCCGCGCCGCCCGTATGTGATCGGCCCGAGCGGACTCAAGCGCATCGTGCTCGGCGAGAACGTCGGCAGCCGCGACCCGCAGGCAATAGGCGGCCACGGCCACCAGGCCAAGCCGGTGCGCAGCAGCGGGCCGTTCGCCCGACGTCTGATGGTGGTGGTGCATACCGACCGCGGCGCATTGGATGAAGCCGCGCGCGAGGCGCTGGCCGCCGCCGCCATCCTGGCCGGCAAGGACACCGAAGTGGTCGCGCTGCTGTTTGGCGCCAAGGCCGAAGCGGCCGAAGAAGCGGCGCGCGCCGCCGGGGTGGACCGGCTGATCTGCACCGCCGACCCCGGCTTCTCGCCCGAGCGCAAGCTCGCCTGGCTGTCGGCGATGTGGGAGCTGGAAGCGCCCGAACACGTGTTCTTTGCCGACCGCGGCGCCGACGCCGACCTCGGCCGCCGTTTCGCCTGCCGCCAGAAGCTGTCGGTGGCGAGCGACGTGGTCGAGATCGCGTTCGGCGAGATGCGCCGGCGCGTACCGGGCGGTCGCTTCGCGGTGCATAAGCTGCCGCAGGTGATGCTGCTGGCGCGCAAGGTGGCTGACACTCGGCTGCCGTTCGTCGGCCTCGGCAAGACCATGCAAGACACCGCGCTGCTGGCCGCCGACGAGCGTATCCGCGACCTCGGTACTCAGGCCAGCCCCGCCTCGCAGCTGGCGCTGGAAGAGGCCGACCTGATCCTGTCCGCCGGCAATGGCGTACAGCACGTCGAGACCTTTAAGACATTGGCCGAAGCGATGGGGGCCGCAACCGGCGCCTCGCGCGTGGCGGTCGACGACGGCCGCTTCCCGCGCGCGATGCAGGTCGGCGCTACCGGCAAGACGGTACAGGCGAGTGCCTACATTGCGCTCGGCATTTCCGGCGCGGTGCAGCACCTGCAGGGCATCAAAGACTGCCGTCACGTCATCGCGGTCAACCTCGACGCGTCGGCGGCGATCGCCAAGCGCGCCGACCTGACCATCGTCGACGACTGCCAGTCGTTCATGCAGGCATTGCTGCAATTGGTAGAAAGCGCACGCGCAGGCAAGGAGAAAGCAGCATGAAAACCAGCTCGTATACCCTACGCATCGCGGTGCTGGTAGCGCCGGCGGTGCATCCGGTTAGCGGCCGCCCCTGTGCCGGCCGCGCCGATTCGGCCGCGCTCGCGCTGGCCAAATCGCTCGGCGGCGAGCTCTCCGTGTTCTACGCCGGCACCGCCGATGATGCGGAGCTCGGCGATTACCTGGCGCAGGGCGCCGACAAGATCGAGGTGCTGGCCATGGGCGCGGGGGCCGACATCGCGTCGCTGCTCGCCATCCGTTTATCGAATTTCGACGTGGTGCTGTGCGGTGCCCGCTCCAGCGGCGGCGACGGCAGTGCACTGCTGCCTTACGCGCTGTCCGAGGCCTTGGGCCATCCGCTGCTGCCCGAGGTGTTGTCATTCAGTGCCGAAAGCGGTGGCATGCGTGCGCTGCAGTTCCTGCCCAAGGGCCAGCGCCGGCAATTGCTGACCGCCTTCCCGTTTGTCGCCACCGTGCACGAGCGCGCTGCCGCGCCGCTGCCGTACAGCTTTGCGCGCAAGGTCGAGGGCAAGGTGCTGCGCTCGCCGGCGATGGGCGGCGCGCGGGTACAAGTGCAATACGAGCCGGGTGATCGCCGTGCGCGTCCGCTGGTCGCTACCAGCCGTGCCAGCGGGCACGAACGTCTGCTCGTCGCGATTGCGGCCGATGACGGAAAAACGACCGGACAGGTCGTAAAACAGGGCGATTCTGTCGAAAAAGCGCAATTCGTGCTCGACTACCTGCGCCAACATCAGCTCATCGACTTCTGATTTTGGGCACGTCCCACCCGTGCATGTACTGACCGCATCGTTGGAGAGAATTCAAATGGAAAACAGCAAGATCACGTTCCATCGCCCGGACGTTAATCTGCGCGAACTGGTGGCCCGCCGCGTGCCGGGTTACAGCCTGGAAGCGCCGTTCTACACCTCGCCGGCCGTGTTCGATGCCGACATGGAACACATCTTTTCGAGCCACTGGATCTTCGTCGGCGTGACGCCGGACGTGCCGGAGCCGGGCGACTACATGACGGTGCAGCTCGGCAAGCAGCCGGTGCTGATCGTACGCGATGACGACAACGAAATCCGCGCCTTCCACAACGTATGCCGCCATCGCGGCTCGCGCTTGTGCTCGGCCGACAAGGGCACCGTTGGCAACTTGGTGTGCCCCTACCACCAGTGGACGTACGATCTGACCGGCAAGCTGATCTTTGCCGATCACATGGCCGATGGCTTCGACAAGTCTCACCACAGCCTGAAGCCGGTGCATCTGCGCAATATGGCCGGCATGCTGTTCATCTGCCTGGCGGACAACCCGCCGGAAGATTTCGACGACATGGCCCGTGCGATGACCCCGTACATCGCCCCGCACAAGATCGACGACTGCAAGATTGCGGTGCAGGTGGACATTCTGGAAGCCGGCAACTGGAAGCTGACGCTGGAAAACAACCGCGAGTGCTACCACTGCACCAGCAACCACCCGGAACTGAACGTATCGCTGTTCGCATACAGCTACGGCTTTGCGCCTAAGCCGGAGCAGGCCGAGGGCTTGCGCCAGTACGAGGAATTGGTGGCGGACCGCCACGCGCATTGGGAATCGTGTGGTCTGCCGTCCACCGAGATCGACCGCCTCGATGACGTAACCGGCTTCCGCACCATGCGCATGCCGCTGGATCGCTCCGGTGAATCGCAAACGCTGAATGCGCAGGCGGCTTGTAAGAAGCTGCTGGGCGATTTCAAGGATGCTTCGATCGGCGGTCTGTCGTTCTGGACTCAGCCGAACTCGTGGCACCACTTCATGGCCGACCACATCGTCACCTTCAGCGTGATTCCGCTCACCGCCGACACCACCTTGGTGCGCACCAAATGGCTGGTGCACAAGGACGCGGTGGAAGGCGTGGATTACGACACCGACAACCTGACCGCGGTGTGGAACGCCACCAACGACCAGGACCGCCGTTTGGTGGAAGAGTCGCAGAAAGGGGTAGAGAGCAGCGCCTACCATCCCGGCCCGTACTCGCCTTTCACCGAAACCTTGGTTGAGAAGTTCACCAACTGGTACATCAACCGCATGGGCGCGGCTTTGGAATAAACCACCGTACATGGAAATGTAGGGTGGGTTAGTTAATACGGCGTAACCCGCCGTTGCTCGACACTCGGCGGGGTATAACCCGCCCTGCAGCCGGTTTTGAAGGGTTGGTAGGGTGGGTTGGAAATGTAGGAAGGGTTAGCCGGTAGCGGCGCGCCCCGGAGGAAGTCCTCTTGGGGATAACCCACGCGGTAAGACCACCACATGGGGTAAGTATCATGAACACCGTAGTCGCGGAATTTGCCGCCACCCCGTTCAACACCGCAGCGCCGCTGTGGCAGCCGGGCGAAGACGACACCTTCGAATGCGTGCAGGTGCGTGACGAAACGCACGACGTCAAAACCTTCGTGTTCAAGGCCGTGCCGGCACGACAGTTCCGTTACCTGCCCGGCCAGTTCATCACATTGGAACTGGAAATCGACGGCGAAACCATCAACCGTTGTTACACCCTGTCCTCCACGCCGACCCGGCCCGACTGCGTGTCGATCACCGTCAAGCGCGTGCCGGACGGCAAAGTGTCCAACTGGCTGCACGACAACCTCAAGCCCGGCAATCGCGTCAGCGTGCTCGGGCCGGCTGGCGAGTTCAGCTTCGCGCTGCATCCGCAACGCCCTTATCTTTTCCTGTCCGGCGGCAGCGGCATCACGCCCTTGATGTCGATGTCGCGCGCGCTGACCGATCTGGCGCATCCGGCCGATATCGTATTCGTGCACAGCTCGCGCAGCCCGTCCGACATCATCTTCCGTCACGAAGTGGCGCTGTTGGCGCGCCAGCATGCCGGCTTCCGCCAGGTGCAGGTGTGTCAGACCAATGCTGGGGAGCCGGAGTGGTCGGGGCTAACCGGCTACCTGGATCGCGCCGCGCTGGAGCGCAGCGTGCCGGACTTCAAGGAGCGCACCGTGTTCTGCTGCGGTCCTGGTCCGTATATGGCCGGCGTGCGTAAGCTGCTGGAAGAGTCCGGCTTTGACATGGCGCACTACCACGAAGAAAGCTTCAACTTCGGCGAGCTGACCGCAGCTACCGGCGTGGAACAGGCGTCGGCCTGCGAACACGCCAGTTGCGAATCGGCTAGTTTCAAGGTGCGCTTTAGCCGTACCGGCGACGAAATCACCGTCGCACCGGGCCAGACTGTGCTGGCGGCGGCGCAGGCCAGCGGGCTACGCCTGCCGGCCTCATGCTCGCAAGGCCTGTGCGGCACCTGCAAATCGAAGCTGGTGGAAGGACAGGTCGATATGCAGCACGGCGGCGGCATCCGCAAGCGCGAGATCGACCAGGGGATGTTCCTGCCTTGTTGCAGCAAGCCGCTGTCCGACCTGGTGGTGGATAGGTAACCGTCCAAAGGATCGTAGGATGCAATACCACCTTCTAGCGGTGGCGTTGCACCGTACAAGAAAGGAAACGGCACTGCCGTTTTCAGTGGCCCATAATGACTAGGATAGCCGCATGTCGATTTCCGACACCATCAGCGTTCACTAATGCTGCATTTTCAGTCAGTTTTTGCCCAAAAAAAGGCCGTCCGAGCTGCTCGGATGGCCTTTTTTTTATTCTTCGCACACCAATTTGGTGCATAGCTTTCGCATGTCGCTTTTCGGCAGTTTTTTGTCGTTATGCAATTGCTAAAGAGTAGATACTCTACCTATCGTAGGCCTTGATCTACATCAACTATTACAAGAATTCGATGCTGGGTCCCCAAAGCGCTTTTGCGACAGGTGACCGGCCTTACGGAAAACAGGTAGTGGGCGCGCGCAGCGGTATCGGGGCGCACCGACAAAGGAGAAAGTGATGCAGTCGGCCAAGATAGTTGTAAAGGACCTCTACAAGGTGTTCGGGGACAAAACCCAGGAAGCCATGAGGCAACTGAAATCCGGCCAGAGCAAAGAGAAAGTCTTTGCCAATACCGGACAGGTTGTCGGGGTCAACAATGTCTCGCTTTCTGTCGGAGAAGGGGAAATCTTCGTATTGATGGGGTTGTCAGGTTCCGGCAAATCCACCCTGATCCGCCTGATCAACCGCCTGATGGACCCGACCGACGGCAGCATCATTCTGGATGGTCAGGACATCACCAAGCTGTCTCAGAAAGAGCTGGTCAATCTGCGCCGGCGCGACATGAGCATGGTGTTCCAGAGCTTCGCGCTGATGCCGCACCGCACGGTGCTGGACAATGCCGCCTTTGGCCTCGAAATCGCCGGCGTGCCGCGCCAGCAACGCGAGAAGCGTGCGATGGAAGTGCTGGAGCAAGTGGGCCTGGCGCCGTTCGCCCGTAAACATCCGCATGAGTTGTCCGGCGGCATGCAGCAACGGGTCGGCCTGGTGCGCGCGCTGGCGGTGAACCCGTCGCTGATGCTGATGGATGAAGCCTTCTCCGCGCTGGACCCGCTCAAACGCTCCGAAATGCAAGACATCCTGCTACAACTGCAGCGCAAGGAACGCCGCACCATCTTCTTCGTATCGCACGATCTGGAAGAGGCGCTACGCATCGGCACCCGCATCGCCATTATGGAAGGCGGCCGCCTGGTGCAGGTGGGCACGCCGCAGGAGATCATCGAGAACCCGGCCGACGACTACGTGCGCGACTTCTTCAAGAGCGTGGACACCTCGCGCTATCTGCAGGCGAAAGACCTGCTCGATCCGGCCGCTGCGGCGGTGATGGTGGGCGAGCACAATCTGGACTCGGCACGCGCTAACGGCCATCCGTGGGTAGCCTGCTTGTCGAAAGATCACAAATGGCTGGGCCTGATGGGCGCGGAGGGCGCGCGCTACACCGGCCAGTTGATCAATGTGTCGCCGGTGAAGCCTGCCTCCTGTCTGCCGGATGTGCTCAACCGACTGCTCGGCCAAAGCGAGCCGCTGCCGGTGGCCGACGACGACGGACTCTACCTGGGCGTGATTACCGCGACCAGCGTGCTGTCCAAATTGTCCGCCAATCGCACCCACTAAGGCGTGTTTGGATCTTGAATTATTCCGGACCGCGCCAGACGCGCTGTCCTTAGCAGGAGAGTCTTGAAATGTCCGATCTCTGGCACCGCATTATTAGCAACCCGCACGATTTCCTGCCCATCGGCACCTGGGTCAACGATTTCATTCGTTACCTGTTGGATAACAACGCCAACTCCTTCGACGCCATCGGCCGCACGGTGGAGCTGTTCGCCGTCACCATTGAAAACCTGCTGCTGAGCCTGCCCGCTTGGGTGCTGATTGGCTTCTTCGCCGCCATCGGCCTGTGGCGTTTGAGCTGGCGCTTCGCCGCCTTCGCCATCGCGGCATTCGGCCTGATTTACGCCATCGGCTTCTGGCCGCAAACGGTGTCCACCTTGGCGCTCACGCTGTCGGCCACACTGATCAGCCTGATGCTGGGCATTCCGCTGGGCATTTGGTGCGCCAAGAGCAAACGCGTGAGCTCCTTGGTGCGCCCGGCGCTCGACTTCATGCAGACCATGCCGGCCTTTGTGTATTTGATTCCTGCGGCAATGTTCTTCGGCCTCGGCCGCGTGCCGGGCATCCTGGCTACCGTGGTATTCGCGGTGCCGCCGGCGGTGCGCTTGACCAGCCTTGGCATCCGCCAGGTCAACAAGGAGCAAGTCGAAGCCGGTCACGCCTTCGGCTGTACCGGCTTGCAACTCTTGTTCAAAGTGCAGTTGCCGATCGCGCTGCCGGCGATCATGGCTGGTGTGAACCAGACCATCATGATGGCGCTGTCGATGGTGATCATCGCATCGATGGTGGGGGCCGGCGGCCTCGGTAACGACGTGCTCGCCAGTATCCAGCGCCTGGACGTTGGCCTTGGCTTCGAAAGCGGTCTGGCGGTAGTGCTGCTCGCGATCATCCTCGACCGCATCACCGAAAGTTTTGGTGGAGCGCCGACCAGCCGTTGATGGATAGCCCTTTTCCCTTTCCCTGGCCCCTCCAGCACGTGTGGGAGTGGGCCAGGGAGAGGGAAAACATAAACACAAGAAAAGGCCCGAGCATAGCCCGAATCCTGCTCAACAAAGCATAAAGGTGCGACGGCTCGACCCTCGCACTGTCGCCATTCCACCTGGTATGAAGAGAAGATCTCTGGAGGTTTGCATGGACCCTCAGCAACTGTCATCGCTGTCTCACATCGGCTTTCTGCTGTTGCCGAATTTTTCGATGATTGCCTTCAGCAACACGGTAGAACCGCTGCGCATGGCCAACCATCTGTCGCGCAAGAAGCTCTACCGTTGGACCATGCTCTCCAGCGATGGCGAAGCGGTAGCCGCCAGCAACGGGCTGTCGCTGTCGCCGATCAGTCGGCCGGATGACACGACGCAGTTCGACATGCTGATCGTGTGCGGCGGCATCAACATCCGCGAGGCGATCACCGAAGAAACGCTGGCGACCATCCGCCGTTTCGCCAAGGCCGGTGTGCCGCTCGGCGCGGTGTGCACCGGTACCTACGCCCTGGCCAAGGCCGGTGTGCTCAACGGCTACCGCTGCGCGATCCACTGGGAAAACCTGTCCGCGATCCGCGAGCAGTTCCCGAAGACCGTGTTCACCTCCGAGCTGTTCGTGATCGACCGCGACCGCTTTACCTGTAGCGGCGGCACTGCGCCGCTCGACCTGATGTGCAACCTGATCCGCTTCAAGGGCGGCAAGGGACTGGCGTCGGACGTTTCCGAGCAATTCATCCTCGAGCGCATCCGCGACCAGCGCGACCAGCAGCACATCCCGCTACTGTCGCGCGTCGGCACCGGGCATGAGTCACTGCTGGACGCCGCAATCGCGATGGAAATTAACATCGAAAACCCCTGTTCGTTGGAGCAGCTCGCCACCGACCTGGGCATGTCGCTGCGCCACCTCGAACGGTTGTTCAAGCGCTATCTCAACACCACACCGGCACAGTATTACATCGACCTGCGCTTGCGACGGGCACGCGAGCTGCTGCTGCAGACCAATATGAGCGTGATGGAAGTTACCGTGGCCTGTGGCTTCCTCTCGTCCTCGCATTTCTGCAAGTCCTACCGCAGCCTGTTCGGCTATCCGCCGAGCCGGGAGCGGCAGATGGACAACATCCAGTTGGCGGACGCCTAACGCTCACAACGGGGAGCGGCTTTTGCACAAATAGAATCCAGTGCGCAAAGCCCCTTCCCCCTGTCGAATTTAGAGCCGCTAACAAAACGAGGCATTGCCGAGTTTCTGCGAAGCTAAAACCCTTCCGGCGTTGTTGCGCTGCCTTGCCGTCCTACGTGTACTGTCTGCGGCAGCGCGACGAGCCGGAACCGCTTCGCTGGGTTTGTCAGCGGCTCTTAATGTGCCAGGTTGGCCGAACCGGCCTCCATTGAACTGGATCAGCAGTAGCAACAGACCGTCTTCAATATAAGTAGACGCTAAAATTATCTTCGGCAGGGGACCCCCGCAATGATCAGTGTTTTTGACATCTTCTCGATCGGTATCGGGCCATCGAGCTCGCACACCGTCGGGCCGATGAAGGCGGCGAAGGAATTCGTCGATGGTCTCGCCGCGCGCGGCGAGCCCGGCCGGGTGGCGCGCGTGCAGGCCGAGGTGTTCGGCTCGCTGGCGCTGACCGGCCACGGCCACGGCACCTTCGACGCGGTGCTGCTCGGCCTCGAGGGCCAGCACCCGCGCACCGCCGACCCGCAGCACCTGCAACGCCGCGCGCGCGAGCTGCAGGCCGGCGACACCGAAATCCGTCTGGCCGGCGAACGCCCGGTCGGCTTCCTGTTCTCGCGCGACTTCCTGGTGCATAGGCAGGAGTTCCTGCCCAAGCACCCCAACGGGATGCGCTTCACCGCCTTCGACGCGGCCGGCGACGCGGTGGCGAGCCAGGTCTACTACTCGATCGGCGGCGGCTTCATCGTCACCGACGAGGGCTACGGCCAGCCGCCGCCGGACGCGCGGCCGGTGCCGTTCCCGTTCAAGAGTGCCGCCGACCTGCTCGAGCATTGCCGCCGCCAGGGCAAGAGCATCGCCCAGATCATGACCGCCAACGAGATGGCACTCGGCCGCAGCGAAGACGAGATCCGCCACGACGCGCTGGAAATCGCCGGCGTGATGAAGGAGTGCGTCGAGAACGGCTGCCGCCACGACGGCACGCTGCCGGGCGGGCTGAACGTGCGGCGCCGCGCACCGGGGCTGTTCCGCAAGATGGTGTCGCAACAGCTCGGCGGCCGGCTCGACGCGATGCTCTGGCCGATGCTGTACGCGATGGCGGTGAACGAGGAAAACGCCTCGGGCGGTCGGGTGGTCACCGCGCCGACCAACGGCGCGGCCGGCATCGTGCCGTCGGTGCTGACCTACTACCGCAACTTCTACCCGGGCGCCAGCGACAGCGGCGTGGTCAACTTCCTGCTGACCGCCGGCGCGATCGGCCTGCTCTACAAGATGAACGCGTCGATCTCCGGCGCCGAAGTCGGCTGTCAGGGCGAGGTCGGGGTGGCGTGCTCGATGGCCGCCGGCGCCTACGCCGCGGTGATCGGCGGCACGCTGGAACAGGTCGAGAACGCCGCCGAAATCGG
>NZ_JBVMAE010000035.1:0-34440 GCF_055597485.1 Crenobacter sp. CS_VA4 | reverse complement strand
GTTCGTTCTGTTAAAGAGCAGTTGCGGCTGACTGGCTTCGTTTCGCTGTGTCAGCAGCAGAGGAGGCGAACTATACCCCCCCACCCCTACCTCGTCAACACTCGGTTGCAAAGAAAATGCGGCCACAGCCTCACCAACGCAGCAAACCACTGAAACAAAAATAGATATCCGTATCGGGTATTTCATAGCCCCCTGTATTTAGCCTTGTTCGACAGGTCGAGAGCCCCTAGAGACTGGCCACGCAACCGTTCGACCAACCTCTATATGCCTAGCCCTGCCTCCCTTTTGATGACGGTTCTGCTACGCTAAGTCGGTTACGCCTTCGGGCCGGGGAACTTCAAGAAGATAGAGTGACAAGGCAATGCTCAAATTCGACGTACTGATTATTGGCAGCGGTCTAGCCGGGATGACGCTGGCTCTGCACTTGGCGGAAAAACGCAAGGTGGGCCTGATCACCAAACGCGATCTACTGGAATGCAGCTCGACTTATGCGCAGGGCGGGATCGCCGCGGTGCTGGATACCGGTGACTCGGTGGAGGATCACATCCGCGATACGCTGGTGGCCGGCGCCGGGTTGTGTAATGAAGAGACGACGCGCTTCATCGTCGAGAACTCGAAGCAGGCAATCGACTGGCTGATCGCGCTGGGCGTGCCATTCACTAAAGATGAAACACACAAGACCGGCTATCACCTGACCCGCGAAGGTGGCCACAGTCATCGCCGCATCATCCATGCCGCTGATGCGACCGGTGCGGCGGTGACCTCGACGCTCGGCCAGAAGATCAAGGCTCACCCGAATATTACGGTGCTGGAAGAGTACCTCGCGATCGACCTGATCACCTCGAAGAAGCTCGGTCTCGACAGTAACCGCTGTTTCGGCGCCTATGCGCTCGACAAGGCCAACGACGAGGTACTGACCATCGCGGCCGAGAGCACCATCCTGGCCTCGGGTGGCGCCGGCAAGGTCTACCTCTATACCACCAACCCGGATACCGCAACCGGCGACGGGATCGCGATGGGCTGGCGCGCCGGCTGCCGGGTGTCGAATATGGAGTTCATCCAGTTCCACCCGACCTGCCTGTACCACCCTCAGACCAAGTCGTTCCTGATTACCGAAGCCGTACGTGGCGAAGGCGGCATCCTGCGCCTGCCGGATGGCACCCGCTTCATGCCCAACCACGACAAACGCGCCGAGCTGGCACCGCGTGACGTGGTGGCACGCGCGATCGACTTCGAGATGAAGAAGCACGGTCTCGACTGCGTCTATCTCGACATCTCTTATAAGTCGGCCAGCTTCATCCAGGAACACTTCCCGAATATCTACGCCCACTGCCTGGAACTGGGCATCGATATCACCCAGCAGCCGATTCCGGTGGTGCCGGCGGTGCACTTCACCTGCGGCGGCCTAGTGACCGATCTAGAGGGGCATACCGACGTCGATGGCCTGTACGCGGTCGGCGAAGTGGCCTGCACCGGCCTGCACGGCGCCAACCGGCTGGCCAGCAACTCGTTGCTCGAGTGCATGGTGATCGGCCGTGCGGCGGCCAACGACATCCTGAAATCGCCGAAGACCGAACTGCCGGCGATTCCAGACTGGGACGACAGCCAGGTCGCCGACCCAGACGAAGAAGTGGTGATCTCGCACAACTGGGACGAACTGCGTCGGGCGATGTGGGACTACGTCGGCATCGTGCGCACCAACAAACGACTGGAACGGGCGCTGCACCGCATCGACCTGCTGAAGACCGAGATCGATGAGTACTACAGCAACTTCCACGTGTCGAACGACCTGATCGAGCTCAGAAACCTGGTCCAGACCGCAGAACTGATCGTGCGCTCAGCGATGTTGCGCAAGGAGAGCCGTGGCCTGCACTACAGCCGCGATTACCCGGAAACGTTGGCCGAAGCGAGAGAATCGGTACTCGAGCCGTAAGCCACCATGGCCCACGACGGCGTTCCGGCTAGCGGAACGCCGTTTTACAACATTCCGCCGACCGCCTGGACACTGTCCGACAAGGCCGCCATTTCGTTGTGGAACGAAGCCCCCATTCAGCGTCACAAGCTACTGATTGAACAGACACTGACGCCACTTCGCCACCCTGCCCGCCCTCGTGTTTCGGCCAACCCTGGCAACCTTCCCCCTCCCGCTCGACCCGGTTTTCAGGCATCATTCAACCTAGCCAGGGCGTCTATATAAGACTGTCCAACAGCGCCACTAACCCTTGGCTGTCGTTGTCCCGTATAATATTGGAAATTGATTCCACACCTGTAAAAAGACTCAGGAGTTCCTGATGGATGAGCAATTGCGCCAGAACGCGCTGGATTTTCACCAATTCCCGACCCCGGGCAAGATTCAAGTAGCACCGACCAAGCCGCTGGCCACCCAGCGCGATCTGGCCCTGGCGTACTCGCCGGGCGTGGCCGCTCCCTGCATGGCCATCGTTGACGATCCGCTGAACGCCTACAAATACACCGCCCGCGGCAACCTGGTGGCGGTGATCTCCAACGGCACCGCCGTACTGGGCCTCGGCAATATCGGCGCACTGGCCGGCAAGCCGGTGATGGAAGGCAAAGGCGTGCTGTTCAAGAAGTTCGCCGGCATCGATGTGTTCGACATCGAAGTCAACGAGCTCGACCCGGACAAGCTGGTCGACATCATCTGCTCGCTGGAACCGACCTTCGGTGGCATCAACCTGGAAGACATCAAGGCGCCGGAGTGCTTCTACATCGAGAAGAAGTGCCGTGAGCGCATGAACATTCCGGTGTTCCACGACGACCAGCACGGCACCGCCATCGTGGCCGCCGCCGCCGTCCTGAACGCCCTGCGCCTGGTGAACAAGGACATCGCCAAGGTGCGCGTGGTCGCCTCCGGCGCCGGTGCCGCCGCGATCGCCTGCCTAGACCTGATGGTGGCCCTGGGCGTGACCCCGAGCAACATCACCGTCTGCGACTCGAAGGGTGTGATCTTCGAAGGCCGCGACGAGAAGATGGACGACTCCAAGAAGCGCTACGCGATCAAGGATAACGGCCAGCGTAAGCTGGGCGAGGCCTTCGTCGGCGCCGACATCTTCCTTGGCCTGTCCGGCCCGAAACTGGTCACCCAGGACATGGTGAAATCCATGGCCGCCAACCCGCTGATCCTGGCGATGGCCAACCCGGAACCGGAAATCCTGCCGGAACTGGTGAAGGAAGTCCGCCCGGACGCGATCATCGGTACCGGCCGTTCGGACTACCCGAACCAGGTCAACAACGTGCTGTGCTTCCCGTTCATCTTCCGCGGTGCGATGGACGTCGGCGCGACCACCATCAACGAAGAGATGAAGCTCGCCTGCGTGCGCGCGATCGCCGATCTGGCGATGGCCGAGCAGAACGAAGTGGTCGCTTCGGCCTACGGTGGCCAGGAACTGACCTTCGGCCCGGAATACCTGATTCCGGTGCCGTTCGATCCGCGCCTGATCGTGAAGATCGCCCCGGCCGTGGCGCAAGCCGCGATCGAGTCGGGGGTCGCCACTCGTCCGATCGAGGACATGGACGCGTACGTCGAGAAGCTGTCGCAGTTCGTCTACAAGACCAATCTGTTCATGAAGCCGGTGTTCACCGCCGCCAAGCAGAACACCAAGCGCGTCGTGCTGACCGAGGGCGAAGACGAGCGCGTGCTGCACGCCACCCAGGAAATCGTGTCGCAAGGCATCGCCTTCCCGGTGCTGGTCGGCCGTCCGAGCGTGATCGAGAAGCGTATCGCCAAGCTGGGCCTGAAGATGGAAGCCGGCAAGGACTTCGAGCTGGTGAACAACGAGTCCGACCCGCGCTACGCCGAGTACTGGAAAGAGTACTACGAGATCATGAAGCGTCGCGGCGTGTCGCAGGAACAGGCGCGTCGCCGCGTGATCGGCAACACCACGCTGATCGGCGCGCTGATGGTCCGTCGCGGCGAAGCCGATGCACTGATCTGCGGCACCTACGGCGCCTACCGTCAGCACTACGAGATCATCCAGGACGTCCTCGGCCATAACAATCCGAAGAAACTGGCCGCCGCGGTGAACGCGCTGATGCTGCCGACCGGCAACATCTTCATCGCCGACACCTACGTGAACGCCGACCCGTCCGCCGAGCAGCTCGCCGACATCACGCTGATGGCCGCCGAGACCGTGAAGCGCTTCGGCATCCAGCCGAAGGTGGCGATGCTGTCGAACTCCAGCTTCGGCACCATCAACAGCGTCTCGGCGCTGAAGATGCGCGAAGCGCTGGCGATCGTGCAGGAACGCGCGCCGGACCTGGAAATCGATGGCGAAATGCAGGGTGACTCCGCGCTGAATGAGAGCCTGCGTCATCAGACCATGCCGGACAGCACGCTGAAGGGTCAGGCCAACCTGCTGATCATGCCGAACGTCGAAGCCGCTAACATCAGCTACAACCTGCTGCGCGTGTCGGCCGCCGACAACGTGACCATCGGCCCGATCCTGATGGGCATCGCCAAGCCGGCCCACATCGTGACCTCCATCTCGTCGGTGCGCCGCATCGTCAACATGGTGGCGCTCGCGGCCGTGGAAGCCCAGGTCGCCCAGGCCTAAAGCCTGACACTCGGCGCTATACTCAACGGGCAAGCCTTCGGGCTTGCCCGTTTTTGTTTACACGGCGGCCTGCGTGCCGTTGCGTCCACGAACCGCATCACCTAGCGCCCAAGGGAGATTGCATGAGTACCGACTTCAACCCGAACGACCCCTTCGCCCTGTTGCGCCAGTTCTGGCAGACCGCTACCCCGCCGCAGGCGCAGGCCTTCCTGCCGCCGCTGACCGAAGAGGAAATCGACCGCAAGGTGGCCGAACTGCGCGTGGTCGAAGGCTGGCTGACGATGAACCTGGGCCTGCTGTCGATGCAGATCAAGACGCTGGAAATGCAGCGCGCCGCGCTGGTGGCGATGAAGCCCAAGCCGGACAACGGCTGATCGTCCATCGCGGCGGTCACTTACTCGCACCGCCGCTTTTCCCCCGCCCCACACCCCACCCATCCGGCCCCAATCGGCTGTCCTAAAAGCGACCCGGCGCATTTCGGCCAACCCGCCCGCACGGTACAATGCGCGCATGACTACCCCGCGCTTTGTCCATCTACGCCTCCACTCGGAGTTCTCCATCACCGACGGCATCGTCCGGCTCGACGAAGCGGTAAAACGCGCCAAGGCCGACGGCATGCCCGCGCTCGGCATGTCCGACCTGATGAACATGTTCGGCATGGTGAAGTTCTACAAGTACTGCCGCGGCGCCGGCATCAAACCGATCGTGTCGGTCGACGCCTGGCTGGAGAACGAGGACGACCGCGACAAGCCGTTCCGGCTGATGCTGGTGGCGAAGAACCGCGACGGTTACCTGCGGCTGTGCGAACTCTTGACCGAAGGCTTCCTGCACAACCAGTACCGCGGCCGTACCGAACTGAAACGCGAATGGCTAGAGCGCGGCGACAACCGCAACCTGCTCTGCCTGTCCGGCGCGCATCTGGGCGATATCGCCCAGGCGCTGACCAACGGCCACCCGGACGAGGCGCGCCGTCGCGCCGAATACTGGACCGGCCTGTTCCCTGATAGCTTCTATCTGGAAGTGCAGCGCCTCGACAACCCGCAGGTCGAGCAGATCGTCCAGGCGACGCTGTGGCTGGCCGGCGAGACCGGCATCCCGGTGGTCGCCACCCACCCGATCCAGTTCATGGACGCCGACGACTTCAAGGCGCACGCGGCACGGGTGTGCATCGCCGAGGGCTATACGCTGTCGGACAAACGCCGGCCGAAAGACTTCGACCCCTGCCAATACTTCCTGTCGACCGAGGAGATGGCCGAGCGCTTTGCCGACATCCCGGAAGCGCTCGAGAACAGCGTCGAAATCGCCAAGCGCTGCAATATCACCGTGCAGCTGGGCACCAACTACCTGCCGGACTTCCCGACTCCGGACGGCATGACGCTCGACGACTTCCTGGTGCACAGCTCCCAGGAAGGCCTGGAGCAGCGGTTGGAGAAGCTGTTCCCTGACCCGACGGTGCGCGCCGAGCGCCGCCCGGCATACGATGCGCGGCTGAAGATTGAGACCGACACCATCATCCAGATGGGCTTCCCGGGCTACTTCATGATCGTGGCCGACTTCATCAACTGGGCGAAGAACAACGGCTGCCCGGTCGGGCCGGGCCGGGGTTCCGGCGCCGGTAGCCTGGTCGCGTACAGCCTCGGCATTACCGACATCGACCCTCTGGCCTATGCGCTGCTGTTCGAACGCTTCCTGAACCCGGAACGGGTGTCGATGCCCGACTTCGACGTCGACTTCTGCCAGGACAACCGCGGCCGGGTGATCGAGTACGTGCGCCAGGCCTATGGCGCCGAGGCGGTGTCGCAGATCGCCACCTTCGGCACGATGGCCGCCAAGGCCGTGGTACGCGACGTCGGCCGGGTGCTCGACCTACCGTATATGTTCTGCGACGGTGTCTCCAAGCTGATCCCGGCCGCACCGGGCAAGCAGTATTCGCTCGACGACGCGGTCGAGATGGAGCCGGTGCTGAAGGAGAGGCTGGAGAACGAGGAAGAACTGCGCGAGCTGTGGGTGCTGGCGAAGAAGCTCGAGGGCATGACGCGGAACATCGGCATGCACGCCGGTGGCGTGCTGATCGCGCCGGGCAAGCTGACCGACTTCTGTCCGCTGTATCAGGCGTCCGGCGAGGACTCGGTGCCGGTGTCGATGTATGACAAGGACGACGTCGAGCAGATCGGCCTGGTGAAATTCGACTTCCTGGGCCTGCGCAACCTGACGATTATCGATCTGGCGGTGCGCTACATCAAGGCGCTCGACCCGAGCTTCACCACCGACCTGAATCTGTTGGAATTCACCGACCCGGCCGCCTACCAGGTGCTGCAGAAGGCCAACACCACCGCGGTATTCCAGCTGGAATCGGACGGCATGAAGCGGCTCTTGGAAAAGCTGAAGCCCGACCGTTTCGAAGACATCATCGCGGTGCTGGCGCTGTACCGCCCGGGCCCGCTCGGTTCCGGCATGGTGGACGACTTCATCCTGCGGAAGGCCGGCAAGCAGGAGGTCGACTACTTCCACCCCGACCTGACCGCGTGTCTCGAGCCGACCTACGGCGTGATCGTGTATCAGGAACAGGTGATGCAGATCTCGCAGATCATCGGCGGCTACACGCTCGGTGGCGCCGACATGTTGCGCCGCGCGATGGGCAAGAAGAAGCCCGAGGAGATGGCACTGCACCGCGGCAAGATCGCCGAGGGCGCGGCGGCGAAGGGCTACGACCCGAAGTTGGCCGAACAGCTGTTCGACCTGATGGCGAAGTTCGCCGAGTACGGCTTCAACAAGTCGCACACCGCGGCGTACGCGGTGGTGTCCTACCAGACCGCCTGGCTGAAGGCGCACCACTGCGCCGCGTTCATGGCCGCGACCATGTCGTCGGAATTGGACAACACCGACCAGTTGAAGGTGTTCTACGACGACTCGATCGCCAACAAGCTGAAGTTCCTGCCGCCGGACGTCAACGAGAGCTTCTACCGCTTTGTGCCGGTCGATCGCCAGCACATTCGCTACGCGCTCGGCGCGGTCAAGGGCACCGGCGAGGCCGCTGTCGAGCACATCATCGCGGTGCGCAAGGAGACCGGCCCGTTCACCGACCTGTTCGACTTCTGCCGTCGTACCGACAAGCGCATCGTCAACAAGCGGGTGATCGAGGCATTGATCCGCGCCGGCGCGTTCGACGCGATCGAACCGAACCGCGCGCTGCTGTTCGCCAACGTCGGCCTGGCGCTGGAAGCGGCCGATCAGGAAGCGGCCAACGCCAACCAGGGCGGCCTATTCGACATGTTCGAGGCCGACGCGGCGCCGGGCGTCGAGATGGTCGCCACCAAGCCGTGGCTGCCTGCGGTGCAGTTGGCCGAAGAGAAGCTGGCGATCGGCTACTACCTGTCCGGCCACCCGTTTACCTCGTACGAGCGCGAGGTACGCGGCTTCATCAAGACCCCGCTCAACCGCGTCGCGCCGCGCAAGGACCCGCAGCTGATCGCCGGCTTCGTCACCGGCATCCGCACCAAGGTCGGCAACCGCGGCAAGATGGCGTTCATTCAGCTCGACGACGCCAGCACCAAGCTGGAGGTGTCGGTGTTCGCCGAGGCGTTCGACGCCAACCGCAACAAGCTCAAGGAAGACACCGTGCTGGTGATCGAGGGCAAGGTCAGCGAGGACAACTTCTCGGGCGGCCTGCGCATCATCGCCGACAAGATCTACGACCTGGGCGAAGCGCGCAGCCGCTTCGCACGCGGCCTGAAGCTGCAGATGAACGGCAACAGCGACGTGGCGCGGCTGAAGGCGATGCTGTCGCCGTTCCGCAGCGAGGAGATGGGCTGCGTGGTGCGGGTCGATTACCGGAACCACCAGGCGCGCGGCGAACTGGTGTTCCCACAGGGCTGGGGAGTGCGCCTCGATGACGGCCTGCTGCTCGGCCTGCGCGACTGGCTGGGTAACGAAGCCGTCAAGGTGATGTGGTAAACCGGTAGGCGTTTCCCGCCGATCGGAGCCACCGAGATGCTGATGAAGACCCACGAACTGACCGCCTGGCAGGCGGTACTGGAAACCCTGGCGCTGGACGCCGCCGACGAGGACGGCGCACACGACCTCGCCCACCTGCAGCGGGTCTGGGCGAACGCCCGCGCGCTACTGGCCGAAGAACCCGGCGCCGACGCGCTGGTGGTGCTGGCCGCCTGCTATCTGCACGACCTGATCAACCTGCCGAAGAACCACCCGGAACGCGCACAGGCATCGCGCCAGTCGGCCAAGCTGGCGCGGCTGCTGTTGGCCGAACGCGAGTTTCCGGCCGAACGGCTCGACGCGGTGGTGCACGCCATCGAGGCGCACAGCTTCTCGGCCGGCATCCCTGCCGACACGCTGGAAGCGAAGATAGTCCAGGACGCCGACCGGCTCGACGCGCTCGGCCCGGTCGGGCTGGCACGGCTGTTCTATACCGCCGGGCGGCTCGGCAGCGCCCTCGCCCACCCGAGCGACCCGCTCGGCCAGCAGCGCGAACTGAACGACAAGCGCTACGCGCTCGATCACATCGCCCAGAAGCTCGCCAACCTGCCGGCCGGCATGCAGACCGCGGCCGGGAAGCGCTTGGCCGAAGCGCGCGTCGCCGAGGCGCTGCAGTTCCGCGATGCCTTCGTCGCGCAGTGGCAACCGGTGTTCGGCCAACCCTGAGCAACACGCGCCCCCCACCCGCCACAACGAACCATGCCGCCGCTGTCCTTACCCGACAGCGGCGGCATTTTTTACGGATGGCGTGTCAGGCCACGGGATACAAGTACGGCGTCAGGTTCTCGTCGACCAGGTCGAGCGGCGTCTCGCCGGCGATAAACAACCGCGCCGGCCGCGGGCCGTGGTAGGTACACAATCCCTGTTTGACCTGCAGCCAGCAGCCTTCCGGCAGGCCGAGCACGCGGCGCTCGGGATTGAGGGCCAGATACTCGGCGATCCGCTCGTTGCGAGTCTCGCCCTGGTGCCCCAGCGGCAGCACATTTGTGAACAGCGGGTTGATCTGGAACGGCACCAGACCCAGCGCGTCCAACCCGCCCGGGTCGACGATCGGCATGGCATTGGTGGTGGCAATGCTCGGACACGCCAAGTTGCTGCCGGCGCTCCAGCCGATGTACGGCAACCCGGCCCTCACCCGTTCGGCCAACGGCGCCAGCAGGCCGCGTTGCCGACACTCGTAGAGCAGCCGGAAGGTGTTGCCGCCGCCGACCAGCAGCAACTCGGCCTGTCGCAGCGCCGCTAGCGGGTCGGCATGCCGGGTAATCGATTCCACCTGGATGCCGAGCGGCACCATCGCGTTCGCCACCAGATCGGTGAAGCTCGCCCAGTCGCGCGTCACGCTCGAGAACGGCAAGAGCAACGCGCGCCGGCGGCCGGCCGCCACCGCCTCGATCGCCGCCCGCGCGTGGTACAGATAGTCGCGGTTGGGCGTACGCGAATTGCTTAGTAGCAACAGTTCCATCTTGTCGTCTTTCCTCATTACGCAGACCTGGCCATTTCCATTTAGGACATCTGTCATGCCTCTCGCTGGCCTAAGCGAGTGCCCTCACCTCGCCTAGCAGGAGCCCCCCCCCCCCCGACGGCCAAGCAGTTGGCCGTTCAGCAAGTCAAGTGCACTGCGCCTGCATTTAGAGACCCCAGGCATTCCACCCTATGAAAGGTAGATTTGAAACAATTTGATTTAAAGTAATCACTCCTGTCAAATTTTTTGTCAGACAAAACACACGCATCACAAACCGTTTCGCCGACCATTGCCCTCCGGCTTTGTTGATAATTTTGCTTCCCGAGCCCGCTCTACTTCCTCCTGACAACGAAAACAGCACCGCCTAGGCGGTGCTGTTTTCACAACACTTGGCGAACCTCTACCTCGATGACGCAGTGTCCGCCTGAGAGCAACTAGTGGATCGTCGAACAGGCCAAACGCTCCCACTCATGATCAAGAATTTACTCATTTATTCATCACCCAGAAACCGTCCATCGGGTTTGGGACACCCTCTGTCTGCCAGGCCCGATCGGTAGCTAGGCCAACGGGGTTACCTTTGACATAGCCTCGGCGCTCCCCCGTCCACAACGCGACACTCTCGCCCACCTGTTCCAGTCTTGGGACACTTTTGTGCGTCTCCATCCGGCTTCGGCCAACCCTTGCCCGGCAAGGCTTCGGCGAGTACTCCCCCCTCGTAGTCCTCTGAACTGTCCCAGAACTGACACAGCTAGCTTCGCCAAAAAATGCCATGTGCGCATGAAAAATTCATATGAACCCTTGCAAATCAGCACTTTACGAAGACACCCAAGACCTGGCATATCCCTTGCATAAAGAGGGTGCGCAACAACAAAGCGCCAAAGAGGTATCACCCAACTTCGGACTTAACCATCAGGAGTAACGACCATGAAAAAGCTCGCACTGACCGTTGCAGTCGCCCTGGCTCTCGGCGCCTCGGCTGCGGCTATGGCTCAAGATAACTTTTCGGGAAACGACGGCGCTACCGCCAGCCAAGACGGCATCGCAACCAGCTATGACGGCAGCTTCAACACCGATAACTCCGATCACTCCTGGAACGATAACTCCGATCGCTCCGTGGATAACTCCGTGACCGTGAACTCGACTTCCACTATGGAGGGCGACCTGAACGGGGGTACTGGCGACGTCACCCTCGGTGGCGGTGCCGAAGCCGGAGCGGAAGGCGAGGGCGACGGCGTTGGTGTGGGCGCAACCGCGAATGTAACGGTGAACACCGGTGAAAACGGCATGGGTGGCAACATCAACGGTATCGGCATCAATCAGCAAAATAGCGGTCTCGGTAGCTTGAACCAGGCTCAGAACAACGTGAACGCCACCGCGGTCCTGAACGGGAAGTAACAGGATCGACCGGGCGGGAAGCGGCGTCGCCACCAGCCGCTTCCCGTTTTGTCCTTTAAGCCGGCGAATAATGCGGAGTGCCATCATGTTCAGGGTTCATCAACTTCTTATGGCCGGTGTTGTGGGGCTGGTTGCTTTGGTCGGTCCGGCACAGGCTGAGGAGCCGCAGGACAGCACGCCCACCTCTTCTGCCGCCTCCATTTCCTCGCCTTTCTCCAAGCTTCCGACGGCACAAGGTCTGGATGAGCAAAGAGGCAAGCAGGACACCTATGTTCAGGTAATCACCACCACCAGCCACGCCAATCTTGACGGGAAGGTCGGCAACACAACCTTCACCAACTCGTGGGTGGAGACGGGAACGAACACGATCGGGACGGGAGCCTTCTCTGGCATGGCGGGGATCGGAACAGCCATCCAGAACAGTGGCAATAACGTCCTGATACAGAGCTCCAACATCGTCAATTTAACCTTGCAATAAGTCTTTGTCCTCGACATGGGCCGCGCAAGCGGCCTGTCCTTCTTAAGGAGAGGAGCTGCCCATGCGCCACAGGACTCTGGCCTGTTACCTTGCCATTGCCGGCCTCACTTGGATGGCATCAGGCAACGCTGCCACCATCGTTGCCGGCCCGGACTCGACCTATTCGGTTAAGGTTACAAGCTATAAGCAACTGGCTTTTCGCAATACCGTGCGGCAGCAATACGATTTCAGTTGCGGATCGGCGGCACTGGCCACGCTACTGAAGTACCACTATGAGGCCCGGGTCAGCGAGCGGCAAATCTTTACGGCGATGTTCAAACAGGGTGACCAGGATAAAATTCACCAGTTAGGCTTCTCAATGGGTGACATGAAGCGCTTTCTCGGTAGCAACGGCATTCCATCGAATGGCTACGACATTGACCTGGACGAATTGGCTAGGCTAAATGTGCCGGTCATCGTACTGCTGAACATCGGCGGCTATAGACATTTCGTCGTCATCACAGGCATCAAGGAGGATGCCGTGCTCGTCAGCGACCCGGCCATTGGCGCCAAGATTTACCGGCGTGACCAGTTCGAAAAGATGTGGGGGAAAGTCGCCTTCATGATCACGGCCCGTGCCGACCTGGGAGCGAAATACTTCAACCGCCCCAGTGACTGGCAAATCGTCGCCAAGGCACCACTACGCACCGCTATTCCCGATATCAATCTCTCTACGTGGGGACTGACAATGCACGGACCGTCAGATTTTTAGGAGTCTCCCATGCCTACAACAGCCAAACAAGCCGTGATCTGCTTCGCGTGCCTGCTTGCTCCGGTGCAATTCACACTGGCTAGCCAGGTAAACCTCAATCAGCGTCTTGCCGCCCACCAGGTCGACGAGGCACGGCTGGAAACGCTTCGGGGCGGGATGGAGTCCGATAATTTCGGTGTCGACTTCAGCATTCAGCGCTCGGTGTATATCAATGGCACCCTCCAGGCGACTAACCAGCTGCAATGGAGCAGCAACAATGGTTTGACTTCCGTCCAGGCCCCCTTCCCCGCCGGACTAATCATCCAGAACGGCGCCGACGGCCAGATAATCCAGGCGGTGACCATGATCAATGCTCAAGTCACCAACCTTGCCGTCTTCCGCCAGATGATGAACAACTCGTCAATTACCCAGGCCCTTATCCACAGCATACACTGACACTTCAATTGCTTTAAAAGAAAAAGGCTGCCACGACCGTGACAGCCTTTTTCGATTACCCCCAGTTGCCTAAATGAGATCACAGCGAAAGCGGTGCCCTCAATGTGATTTGCGTGTTGGGAGAATCAGGAGTAGCGCCGATACCCAACGTCAGGTTGATTGACTGTTTTGAGCTCAATGCGTAAGAATAACCGAACAGCAACGTTCCGACTTGTACCGTTTGAGCATCAACGGGGAATTTGCCATTTATCTTGGTCCGAAAGATCACATTGTGGTCGTAACCAATACTGAATGACGATTTGTCATTAATACCAAAGCCCATGCCAAAATTAAATTCGGCGATATCGCCGGGCTTTACCTTGCCAATCTGCTCCGTCACGGGCAGACCGCTCTGCAGAATCACCAGCGTTTTGTTGACATCACGACTGAAGTTCCGCTGGTAGCTGATCCCACCAAAAAAAACCGCCGGATCGCTGGGCAAGATCGCGGATGCACCGAGCTGTAACCCCCAAAACCCCGTACCCCTGGGTATCTTGGTCGCCAGTCCGGTCTGACCGTCATACGGCACATCGAATGGCCCCTTTCCGGTCGGCGCCTGCACGCGCAAACTGCCTATATAGTAGGGATTACCGTTTACGGGATCGTTAAGCTGATAACGCATCCCCAGCTGAGCATCGCCGATGCCATGACCGTTGGCAGTAAAGACTTGATCAGTACCCGCCCCTGTGTTGAATGGCCGGTTGACCGACGACTCATTCTGATAAACGTACGGGACACGCCCCTCTATTTCTAGCCGGTTGGTCAGGCCGTACCGGCCGCCAAGCGAGGCGACGAAGGTATTGCGCGTCACCGAGCGGACGTCGACCACACCGATAGTTATTGCAGGGATGACGGTGTAACCAAGTATCGAGACGCGCTTCGAGGAAGTAGTGGCAAACTGTAGCGCTGGATCGAATACGAACCGGTTTTTTGGCGTCAGAATTCCCGGTTTATCCAACGAGGCAGCCATCTCATTCACCCGACGTGAAGCTATAGGGGGTGAGTTCTTGTCATCCGCAGTTGGCGGTGAAGCGGAGGGTTGATTTGGGTTATCGGCAACGGGATCCTGTGCCTGAGGTACGTTAGTGGGCGATGACATCGGGCTGTCAGCCACTGCGGCCTGCGACTGCGGCGCGTCACCCGATGACTGCGCCGAACTGGCTACAACTTTTGCCTTTGGCTTTGGCGCATCATCACTGGATGATTGCGCCGGACTGTCTGCATCCGGGGACTGTGCCTGGGGGGCTGCACTGCTACTGCCTGCTACTTCGGGAACCGCCTCTGCCGCCGAGGCCGCATATGCCCCCGATACCGGCAAAAAGAAAATACCGGCAGCCAGCGACAACCAAACGGGGTTGAAGGCAAATGGAAGATTTGGGTTCATATGGCCTCCCTTGTGCAAAATACTCGTCAAATAGAACCAGCCATGCTGGATTAAAGCTGCCGTAAATATAAAGCATACGTACAGTACACTTTATTATTTAACGGCACAGGTGCACTGAAGCATCAAGCGTGCATTTATAGCCGCAACAAAAAGACAGCGCAAACCTGTCGCTGAGTTATGCGAGCTTATGTTCTCTACGGATACTTTCTCCCTTTACGTGCGCTAAAAACTTCGCCTACCATTTGATCTGTCTCCGCTTCAGCTTGCCGAACTTCGTGCGCCGGATCTGCTCGTTTATTTTCTAGCGGCTCCCATTAATTTCTATTGCTTTAGTTCTAGTTTATTCATCATTCGGTACAGTGTGGAGCGAGAAAGTCCCAACTGCCTGGCCGTCGCCGCAACGTTCTGTTTGTTGAGATAGAGCATGTGCTGAATCAGATCACGCTCGAGCCGGTCTCGTGCCATATCGAGCGTGCCGGAACTCGACTCGCCGAGTACCCTCGGCATGCTAAGGCCGAGATCCTCGGGACGGATCAGCCGGTTTTCGCCCATCACCATGGCACTGCGCACCCGATTGATCAGCTCCCGAACATTGCCCGGCCAGTGGTAGGTGCGCATCGCCTGTAGTGCCTTATTGCTGAAACCCTGCACCCGGCTACTTTTCTCCTGGGCAAACGCATCGAAGCACCAGCGAGCCAACAACTCGATGTCATCACAACGCTCGCGTAGCGGGGGCACATTCAGGCGCAGCACGTTGAGCCGGTAATACAGGTCCTCCCGGAAGCGCTTCTCGGCAATCGCTTTTTCCAGATCGACGTGCGTCGCCGCAATCACCCGCACGTCCACGCCGATACGCTGTACCGACCCGACCCGTTCGATGATCTTTTCCTGCAGGAACCGCAGCAGGTTGACCTGCAGGTCGTGCGGCAAGTCGCCGACTTCGTCGAGGAAGACCGTGCCGCTATCGGCGGCCTCGATCAGGCCGATCTTGCGTTGATGGGCGCCGGTGAAGGCGCCTTTTTCATGGCCGAACAACTCGGTCTGTACCAGGTGCGCCGGGATCGCGCCACAGTTCACCGCGATGAACGGCCCGTCGGCACGCAGTGAGGCTTGGTGTAACGCGCGCGCGACCAACTCCTTGCCGGTGCCACTCTCACCGTGTACCAGCACCGGTGCGTCGCTGCCGCTGACCTTGCCAAGGCTGGCAAATAGCTTTTGCATCGCCGGACTGGAGCCGACCATATTGAACTGGTTGGGACGGATATGCTGATGGCTGTGCCTGATCCGCAACTCGGCCCGCCCGTGGGCATGGCCGAGCGTCATCGCCAGACGCGAATCATCAAGGGGCAGCGTATGGAAGTCGTAGCAATGATCGGAAATGAATTTGCACACCGGCACGGTGTTGAGCAGGTCGCGCTCGACCAGCGCGATCCATTCCATGACGCCAGCAACGGCGCTGATATCCTCCAGCGCGTCCTGCAGCTCGGCGGCGAGCTGGTCGAGATGGACGAGCCCGATGACCGGACGGATCACCTGATCAAGGCAGGAGAGCGCCTCGGCAACATTGCGCGCGGTGACCACCCGCCAGCCGGGCAGTGACTGCGCCAACTCCTCGGCAAACGTTGCACTTTGGTGGCCGAATAGCAAGACCTCACGCTGACTCACGCACTTACCCCTGGCTTATCCCTTCACACTGTCTTCGGCAGAATGCGAAGACCAGCCAGGCACACAGAACCCTCTCTGTGTGCCTGGCTAGAGCACTGACCGCTCAGGCCCTCCTGGATGTGATGGACACTGCAACAGTTGTTCGGTTTATTCTGGGCCGGGTCGATCCGACGAGGTGGGATTTCAGCGTCCCAGAAGGGGGGTTGACGCCAGAACCTTGGCGCTCCTTGCGCCTCTCTGAACCTGATCTAACAGCAGCATGGTTCATGCCAGGAGCAAAATCAAGGAGACCAAATTAGCTCTACAGACTTGAAATTCTGGGGAAAAAAGCTAGCGTTGACGGGCAAGAAGAGCTGCATCGAGACGATGCCGGTCGCCCAGCTTTTGACGTTTCCGGATCATTAATCAAATGATGTAGCTGCACCGTTCGATCTTCAAGAAAAACGATGATCAGCTAGCGTCTAGTGGCAGCAAACGGGCAGATAGCGGCAAATGATCGGACAGCGCCGACCAGGGGCGGCCGTGGTGCACCTCGGCACTGACCGGCTTCAGACCGCGCAAGTAGATGCGATCGAGCGACAACATGGGCAGGCGTGCCGGAAAACTTTTGGCGTGACGGCCGTACACCGTTTCGAACACCTCGGTGAGACCGAGCTCGCCGGCCAATATGGCGCTCGCTTCACCGCGCCAGTCGTTGAAATCACCGGCGATGATCAGCGCGGTATCCGCCGGGATCGCGTTGTCGATGTAGTGACGCAGGTGGGATAGCTGCTTGCGTCGATCGTGCGCCAATAGGTTCAGGTGCACGCACAGCGCGGCCACCCGGATGGACCAACCGGCCAGTTGCAGGTCGCAGTGCAGCAGGCCGCGCTGCTCGAGACGATTGACCGAGATGTCGAGGTTACCGCGGTTGCGCAACGGAAAGCGCGACAGGATGGCGTTGCCGTGGTGACCATGATCGTACGAGGCATTCAGGCCGTAGGCGGCCTTGTACGACAGCAGTCGGGCAAGATAATGGTGCTGGGCCTCGGCCGGCCAGTCACCGACGCGCAGCTCGCGCAGCGCGTGGCGCCCCTGCACCTCCTGCAGAAACAGCACGTCGGACGACAGGCTGGCGAGCCCCGAAGCGATACTCGGCAGTTGCAGACGCCGGTTCAAGGGCGACATGCCCTTGTGCATATTGAGCGTGGTGATGTTCAGCGGACGCATGCGGCAACACGGTCCGGCAGTTGTCGGATCGCCTCGGCATTGGAGGGGGAAAACACCTTGGCCGCCGCTTCCTGCCACGGCAGCCAGCACCACGCCAGGTGCTCGTCAGGGGCCAGCACCACCGGCAGCGGCGCCGGCAAGGTCAGGCCGAACACGTGCTCGGTGTTATGCGTGGTGCCTGGCGGGTAGCGGTGCCGCCAATGTTCGTAGATCTCATAGTGGTTCTGTTGTTGCCAATCGCTCAGGACGAAACGGCCGGCGTCGAGGCCGGTTTCCTCGGCCACCTCGCGCACGGCGGTGGCGGCCAGGCTTTCCTCGCCTTCCCGGCTGCCGGTCACCGATTGCCAGTAACCGGGCTTGTCGGCGCGCTCGATCAGCAATACCTGCAGGTCGACGGTGTGGATCACCACCAGTACCGACACCGGCTGCTTGTGCGGCTTCATGTCCGCATCCCGCGGGGAGCTGCCGCAGCAAGCGGCGGCGTGGCGTCGACGCGGGCCTCGGGCGGTACGGCCTGGCTGGCCGGGGTCGCCGACGGGGCATCCGCCAGCAGCCGCACCTCGCGCTGCGGGGACGGAATTTCAATGCCCTCTTGCTTGAAACGACGCCAGATTGCCAGATACAGGTCCGACTTCAAGCCCATGAAGCCGTTCTCCGGGTCCGCCACCCAGAAGCCCAGGTCGAGGTTGATGCCCGAGTCGGCAAAGGCCGTCACATATCCTCCCGGACCGGGGTTTTTCATCACCCGAGGATGGCCCTTGGCCACCTCGACCAGAATGCCAAGCGCGACGTCGAGGTCGGTGCTGTAGCCCACCTGGATAGGCAGGCTGGTCCACATCGCCTTGTCCGAATACGACTGGTTGAGGACGGTATTGGAGATCAGCGTGTCGTTCGGCACCAACGCCTCGGAGCCGTCCAGCCCCTTCAGCACCACGTAGCGCGAGGTGATCTTACTGACGTAGCCGACGCGGTTGTCCACTATCAGCCGGTCGCCGACCCGGATCGAGCGGTCGAGCAGGATGATGAAGCCCGACACATAATTGCTGGCGATCTTTTGCAGGCCGAAACCGAGACCGACGCCGACCGCGCCGCCGAACACCGACAGTACCGACAGGTCGACCCCGAGCACCGGCAATGCCACCAGTACGCCGACCACCACCAGCACGGTGCGCATCAGCTTGGTGATCACGATGCGCAAACTGAGGTCGACCTGCTGCAGCTTCATCACCCGCGCTTCGGCCAACCTCGACACCCACAACGAGCAGAACATAATCACCGACACCCAGACCAGCGCCGACACCATGGTCAGCAGGCTCAGCCGGGTCTTGCCGACGGTGAATGCCATCGAGTCCAGCCAGTCGAGCACGAAATGGTCGAAGCCGATCGCCCAGCTGATGAAGCCGACCCACAGCGTGGTCGACAGCACGTGTTCGGAATGGCGCTCCAGTTTGCCCTGCGGCAGCGCCTGGCGCACCATCGCGGTCAGCACCCGGATCGCACCGAACCAGAACAGCATTGCCGACATGATCGGCAGCACGATGCCGGCACGGCCCAGCAGCAGCACCCAGACAATGGTCGACAGGATCACCAGCACCTGCGACGACATCGGCAACACCAGCCGGAACAGCAGATACGGCAGGAAGTGGTCGAAACGACCGGGATGGGCGGCAAACCAGTGGCGGTAGACGAAGCGCGCCACCTGCCAGCCGGCAAAGACGCAGAGCAGGCCGATGGCCAGCTCGATCAGCCCCGCCTTGGTCTGCAGCGCGCCCCACAGGATGTTGAGCGTCAGTTCGTCACGGTGATAAATCAGCATACGCGTCCTTGCAACGTGCGCGGCTCCCGCCATCGGCGGGGCCTCGCGCTTACAGCAGCAGGCCATCCTTCATGTGACAGACCCGGCCGACCCGCTCGGCGATGTCCGGGTCGTGGGTGACGATCACCAGGCTGGTGCCGAGGCTCTCGTTCAACTCCAGCATCAGATCGAACACGCCGTTGGCGTTGCCGCGGTCGAGGTTGCCGGTCGGCTCGTCGGCCAGCAGGCAGGCCGGATGCGTCACCAGCGCCCGGGCGATCGCTGCGCGCTGGCGCTCACCGCCGGACAGCTCGCCCGGTTTGTGCGCCAGCCGCTTGCCCAGCCCCACCCGTGCCAGCATCTCGCCGGCCTGCTGTTCGGCCAACTTCGGGTCGGCCCGTCGGATCATCAGCGGCATCATCACGTTTTCCAGCGCGCTAAACTCCGGCAGCAGGTGGTGAAACTGGTAGACGAAGCCAAGCGCGCGGTTGCGCAAGGCGCCGCGCGCGCTTTCCGACAGCGCCGACAGCCGCTCGCCCAACACCTCTACCTCGCCGCCGCTGGGTACGTCGAGGCCGCCGAGCAGATGCAGCAGCGTGCTCTTGCCCGAGCCGGACGCGCCGACGACCGCCACCCGCTCACCGGGCGCGACCGAGAAGTCGATGCCGTTGAGCACCTGTACGTTCAGATCACCTTCATCGTAGACCTTGGACAGGCCACGGCAGCTTAGTACCGGATTACTCATAACGCAGCGCCTCGGCCGGTTGGGTGCGGGCGGCGCGCCAGCTCGGGTAGAGCGTGGCGAGCAACGCCAGCACCAGGGAAATCACCGTGATGGTGGTCACGTCGCTCGATTGGATATCGGACGGCAGGTAGTCGATCAGGTAGACCTGGCTCGAGATCAGCTTGGCGCCGATGATCTTCTCGATCACCGGCACGATCATGTCGAGGTTGCTGGCGATCAACAGGCCGGAGCCGACGCCGGCCACGGTGCCGGCCACGCCGGCCACCGCGCCCTGGATCACAAAGATCTTCATGATGCTGGCCGGGCTCGCGCCGAGCGTGCGCAGGATCGCAATGTCGGCGCGCTTGTCGGTCACCACCATCACCAGCGTCGACACCAGGTTGAATGCCGCCACCGCCACGATCAGCGTCAGGATGATGAACATCATCCGCTTCTCGATCTGCACCGCGCGGAAGTAGTTGGCGTTGGTGTCGGTCCAGTCGGTGGTCAGCGTGTCCTGCGGCAGCTGGCTCGCCACCTGCTCCTTCACCTGCGGCGCCAGCATCGCGTCATCGAGCTTCAGCCGCACGCCCGACACCTTGTCGCCCATCCGGAACAGCACCTGCGCGTCGCGCAGGTCGATCATCGCCAGCGTCGCGTCGTATTCGTACATGTCGACCTTGAACACGCCGACCACGGTGAACTGCTTGAGGCGCGGCATCATCCCGGCCGGGGTGATATTGCCCTGCGGGGTGATCAGTGTGACCTTGTCGCCGACGTTGACGCCGAGCTGGCGCGCCAGCTCGATCCCCAGCAGGATGCCGAAGCCGCCCGGCTTCAGGTCGGACAGCTTGCCGGCCACCATGTCGCGGCCGATCTCGACCACCTTGTTTTCCTGCGCCGGGTCGACGCCGCGCACCATCGCGCCGCGCACCGTGCCGCCGTACGACATCAGCCCCTGCGCCGACACGAACGGCGCGGTCGCCCGCACGTGCGGCTGCTTGGCGACGATGCCGGCGATAGACGGCCAGTTATTCAGGCGGCCGTCGTAGCTGCTGACCTCGACGTGCGAGGCGACGCCGAGGATGCGGCCGCGGATTTCCTTCTGGAAGCCGTTCATCACCGACAGCACGATGATTAGTGCGGCTACGCCCAGGCAGATGCCGACAATCGAAATCAGCGAAATGAACGAGATGAAGCCGTTGCGCCGGCGGGCGCGCAGGTAGCGCAGGCCGATCAGGACTTCAAACGAGGTCTTCATATAGGGGCGGTATCCGGCGTTAGCTCTGATAGGGGTTGTCCAGCTGACGCATCATCGTCACCAGGAAGTCTCGGATCTGCTGCTCGTCGCAGCCCATCAACAGCGCGTCCTCGAAGGCGTCTTGCGCCATCTGCTGGAGCTCCTCGAGGTTTTCGCGCATCACCTTGATCTTTTCGACACAGGCGAGCACATTGCCCTCGCTGTCGTGCCAGACAGGGAATTCTAATTGCATAATCAATCAAATACGACGCAGGTAAAGGAAAAAAGCGATGCCCGCCGTGGCGGGCATCCCGTTCATGCTGTACGACTCGCCAAGAATCAGTTCGCGGCTTTTTTCTTGGTCTTTTTCTTGACCGGGGCCTTTTCGGCCGACTTGCTGGCCTTCGACGCTTTGCCGGCGCTCGACCTGGTCGCGCCCCTCTTGCCCTTGATCCTTTCGGCTTTACTGGTCTTTTCGGCCTTGGCCGACGCCTTACCCTTCTTGCCCTTGGCTTCGGCCACCGGTGCGGCCTTGCAGCGCTTGCCCTTGCGGCATTTCACCGTCGGCGCGGGCCCGGCCAGCGCGGCCCTCTTCGCCGCCACCGGCCGGCTGGCACGAGCGCTCGACTCGTCGCTGCCGCTCTTGGCGGTGTAATCGGCGACATTGGCGCCACCCCGCGCCACCCGTCGCGCGCCGTTGTAGCGTGCCGCCCAGTACGAATTGCCCATGTTCACCACTTCCACGCTCTTGCCGGTCCGGGGAGAATGGATGAACTTGTTGTTGCCCATGTACAAGCCGACGTGGGAATACGCAAAGCCCCTGGTATTGAAGAAGACCAGATCGCCAGGCACCAGTTCACTCTTATCGATCTCACGGCCGGTACGCGCCATTTCGGCGGAGGTGCGCGGCAGGCTGACGCGCAGCGATTTCTTGAAGATGTACTGGATGAAGCCACTGCAATCGAGCCCGGAGGTCGGCGAAGTGCCGCCGAAACGGTAAGCTACCCCCAACAGACTCATGGCCTGCAGGATCAGATCGCCGGCCACTTCGTCTCGGGCCGAGCTTTTGTTCGAACTGGGAGCGAATTTACCGATGGAATCATCCGAGGCCTCGACCGCTGCGCGCCCCTCGGCGGGCGCTTTCTCCGGTGCGGCGTGCGCGCATGACATGAACGCGACCAGCACCAGAGCTAGTAACCGTAGTTGCAATTTCATAGACTGCACTCTAACGAACGCGACCGGCAGTGTAAAGCCGGCATCCTAAGAGCCTGTTATGAACCTGATCACGGCCGCGTTGGCGGCAAAAAAGGCGCAGGGCAAGGCGCGAGCTGCGCCGCTGTGCGGGCACAGCAAGCAGGGAGCAACGCCGCCATGCGGCTTTTTTGCCCCAACCCGGAGGGCCAAGCGTCCGGCATCCCGTCTGCGGTGTTGCGACTCTTGGCCAATGAACGACATTGGCCGGCGAGATCGCGCCTTGCATCCGGCACGCCGGACGCTTGGCGCGGCTCGCGAGCAGATTCATAACAGGCTCTAGCAGGTAAAACATGCTCAGAGAAACGCTTGTCGCGATGCGCGACCTACCTCGTCTGAAGGAAATCAGTGGCATTCTGATCCGCCACGGCCTGGGGGAGTTCACACAGCGGCTGAAATTGCCACGCGCGGTGGAAAAGGCCGGCGAATGGCTGAACCTGTCGCTGCCCGACCCGAACGCCGGTCTGCCGACGCCGGTGCGGGTGCGGCTGGCGTTCGAGGAGCTCGGCCCGACCTTCATCAAGCTGGGCCAGATCCTGTCGACCCGGGTCGACGTGTTCTCGCCGGAATGGATCGCCGAATTCGAGAAACTGCAGGCGCACGTGCCGCCGGTGTCGCCCGAAATGCTCGAGGCGCTAGTGACCAAGGCGCTCGGCGCCGCGCCGGCCGCGCTGTTTGCCGAATTCGACCCGACCCCGATCGGCTCCGCCTCGATCGCCCAGGTGCACCGTGCCCGGCTCGCCGACGGCACCGCGGTGGCGGTGAAGCTGCGCCGCCCCGGCATCGTCGAGAAGGTCGAAGCCGACCTGCGCATCCTGTCGCACATCGCCCACCTGATCGAGCTGGAGTTTCCGGAGACCCGCCGCTACCAGCCGGCCGAGATCGTCAAGGAGTTCGCCCGATCGCTCCGGCGCGAGCTCGATCTGGCGATCGAGGCGCGCAATATGGAACGCTTCGGCCGCGACTTCGCCGACGACCCGGTGATCAGCGTGCCGAGCGTCTACTGGGAGTACACCAATCCGCAGATCAACGTGCAGAGCTTCGTCGACGGCATTCCGGCCACCCGCATCGACCGGCTGGCCGGCAGCGGCCTGGACGCCCGGGTGCTGGCACGGCACGGCGCCGACGCGGTGCTCAGGATGATCCTGATCAACGGCTTCTTCCACGCCGACCCGCATCCGGGCAATGTGTTCTTCCTCGAGGGCGAGCGGCTCGGCCTGGTCGACTTCGGCATGGTCGGCCGGCTCAGCCACGCCCGTCGCGACGAGATCGTCGACCTGTTGGCGGCGCTCGCCGAGCGCGACGAGCGGGCGATCCTCGACGTACTGATCGAGTGGACCGGCAGCCACCCGGTCGACGAGCACAAATTCGCCTACGACATCGGCGAGCTGATGTTCGCGTACGACCATGTGCCACTGAAGAACATCAACATCACCCAGCTGATCAACGACATCATGGGGCTGATCCGCGAGCATTCGATCTTGCTGCCGCCTGACCTGACACTGTTGTTCAAGGCGCTGATCACGCTGGAGGGCCTCGGCCGCCAGCTCGACCCGGAATTCCAGCTGATCGAGCACATCACCCCGTTCGTGCGCGAACTGATGATCGAGCGCTTCCACCCTAAGGCGCTGTTCCAGCGCGGCAAGCATTCGCTGTCCGAGGCGGTCAGCATGCTCGCCGGACTGCCGCGCGACCTGATCCGCATCGGCAAGGACATCCGCCACGGCAAGTTCCGCGTCAACCTCGACCTCAAGCGGCTCGACAACTTCGGCCGCCAGCTCGACAAGAGTGCCAACCGGCTAACGATGGGCATCGTCACCGGCTGCCTGATCATCGGCTCGTCTATCGTGATGACGGTGAACGCCGGGCCGAAGCTGTTCGGCCTGCCGTTCTTCGGCTTCCTCGGTTTCATGGTGGCGTTCTTCAACAGCGTCTGGATCATGTGGTCGATCTGGCGCTCCAGCAAGGAACTGTAAGCCCTCCCTCCGGCCGAAACGCCGTTTCGGCCAACCTTGCCTGCCCCCTCGTTCCACCTCACGGATTGTCACCCACAAAACCTGTGACCCGCCGCAAAGCCGCGCGGGGCGTGGCATTGGCGTTTTTGCAACGTCGGCGATCTGGGCAAGAGGCGCAGGCTATTGACCCAATAAATGATAATAATTATTATTCACAAACCAACAACTCACACCAATACCCGGAGACCCCGATGAACGCCATGCTGGTAGGCGCCGATACCCTCGGCAACATTCCCGATGTGCTGAAGAGCCTCGGGATTTCCATCCACCGCCACGTCACCGGCCGCAACAGCTCGCACCAGCGCAAGATCGACCGGCTGCCGGCCGGCACCGACCTGCTGATCCTGTTCACCGACTTCCTCGGCCACAATGTGATGCGCCACTTCCGCGAGCTGGCGTCGGAAGAAAACGTCCGCTTCATCGCCTGCCGCCGCTCGGTGTGCTCGCTCAAGCAATCGCTGTCCTGCGCCGGCATCGACGAACACGGCGGCCACTGTGCGCGCTGTCCGCAGCAGGCCGAGAAAACCGCGGTGGTCGCCGCCCCGGCCTCGCGCCGCAAGCGCCGCTGAACAGGCGCACCCACTGTTCGATGAAGAACCGGCCCTAAGGCCGGTTTTTCTTTGCCGCCGGCCTAGGCTAGCTGAAAGCGTGCCACCGACGCTTGCAACTGTCCGGCCACCTCGTCGAGCGCGCCAGCGTTGTAATGAATCGACTGCACGTCGCGGTTGTTCTGCGCCGATAGCTCGACGATGCGTTCGACATTGATTGCAATCTCGTTGCCGGCCGCACGTTGCTCGGCCAGCGCCCCGGAAATGTCCCGCACCACCAGCAAGACCTCGGCGCTACGCTGTTTGATCACCAGCAGGCGCTGCTGCACCTCGTCGGACAACTGGGCGCCTTGCTCCACCTCGTTCACCGCGTACTGCATATTGCCGGCCGACACCTCCACGCCCTGCTGAATCGCCAGCACCATCGTGTTGATCTCCTGAGTCGACACGGCGGTGCGTTCGGCCAACTTGCGCACCTCGTCGGCCACCACCGCAAAGCCACGGCCGTTGTCGCCGGCGCGCGCCGCCTCGATCGCGGCGTTCAGTGCCAACAAATTGGTCTGATCGGCAATATCGCGGATCACGCCGACGATAGAAGAAATCTGCTGCGACTGGATGCCGAGCTGGCGGATTGCCTCGGCCGAGCCGGTCACGCTGTCGCGCAGCGCGTGGATTTTGTCCGCCACCTTGCCGACCTGCTCGGCCCCCTCCTGCACCGACTGCTCGGCCCCCTGGGTCAGCGCCTCGACGTTTTCGGCCGCGCTCGCCATCTGCGAGATGCTCACCGCCAGCTCCTCCACCGCCGCGGCGATCTGGGTGGCCGACTCGGTCTGGCGTTGGCTGTCAGCGCTGACGCTGGCCGAATAGTCCTTCAGTTCGCCGCCGCTGTCCTTGATGCTCTGGCTGCCATCGCGGATGCCGCGAATCATCCCGGCCAGCTGCCCGCGCATATGGTCGAGTACCCCGAGTACGCTGTCCGGATTGACCCGGCCGACGCTGCCCGTCAGCTTGCCGTCGGCGATTTCGCCCAATTCGGCCGCCACCCGCACCGGCTCACCGCCGAGGATGCGCGCCAGGTAACGATAGGAAAACAGCAGGCTGGCCGCGATCACCAGCAGCGTCGCCACCACCAGCGACAACACCACGCCCATCCAGAAGCGCTCGTCGGCCTTGGCCTTGACCACCGCCTGCTCGGTACGCTGCTGGAACAACACGAAGAACTCGTCGATCGGCCGCATGATCTCGGCCTTCTGGCGATGGTAGTCGGTGTCGTGAGTCAGCACCCGCGCCTCCTCGTCGGCGGGGCCCGCCGGCTGACCGGCGGCGATGCGCTGCTGGACCAGCTTGATCGCGCGATCTTCCTTGCCGACCAGCTGGTCGGAACGGCGCTGCGCCTCGTCGAGCTTGGCGAATTCGCCGGCGCTGAAGCCGGCGCGCTGCATCAGCGTGCGCAGCGGCACCGTTTCGCCGTCCGGACGCGGCTTGCTGCCCTGGGCCAGCAGGAAATCCCAGTAGATGCGCTGGTACTCCTGCGGGCGCGGCTTGCTGCCGTTGCGGATCGCGATCACGTCGCGGTAGGCCTGTTCGAAGCGCGGGTCGCCGGTGACCACATAGGTGCGCACCAACCGGGTCAGCTCGTCGGAGCTTTGGCGCAATTCAGTGGCGTAAAGATAGCTCTGGTAGCGCGCCTCCTCGGCGGCCTGCACCTCGGCCGACGCCCCCTTCAGCTGCAACGCGGCCCAGCCGAGGCCGGCCATCAGCACCGCGCACAAGAGGGTCAGCCCGACGAACAACTGACGCAAATTCAGACCTTTAGACGGCATCGTGTCCTCCCTTAAGAATGCGACATACCAGAAATATGGACGCTAACCGACATTTACCCAAACGACATTTTCATTTTTGATAGTCACCCGCCGACGCAAAGGTGCGTCAGGCCGCCAAACGGCGCCATCGACTACCTCGAGGCCGATTTACGCCATTTTTACGGCGAGGACGGACAAATTTACGCCGACTTAACTGGCCTCGGCCTTAACTGGAATTGCCCAGGAACCCCTTCCGAGCATGACGCCGCAGGCCGCACTCTGGCCCGCCGGCGAGGAGTACAACCATGTTACTGACCGGTTTGATGTTGCTGCTGATGATTGGGATCTACCTGCTGTTCGGTCTGCTGACCCGCTTCTCCGAACGCCTGATCGACCGGCCCGCGCCCAGCGAGACCCTCGACGGTACCGGCCCTGCCGACCTCGGCTGACCGGCTTCCCGTCCTGCGCCAAGCGGACCTGGTCCTAGCAGTCTCACCACCCTTCAGAAGGTCGCGGAAAACCCGATCCACTCATCGTCGAAGAGCTGTCCCGGGCCGATGTGCTGGCGCTGTATCACGGGCCGCAACGGCCAAACCACGGCATTGATGAGTGAAACAGGCATGAAAAAACCGGCCCCTTGGCCGGTTTTGCTTGGTGGCCCGTTCGGCCAACCTTGTTCCCTTATGGACGGCTATTCGCCATTGCTCAGCTGGCGCGCCACCGCGCGCAGCTGCGCCATCTGGCGCGAGAAGTTCTTGCAGTTGCCGCACATCATCAAGTGCATCGACAAGCGCACCTGCTCGGCCAGCGTCAACGGCCGGTCGAGTGACAGCGAGATCAGCCAGCTGGCCTGTTTGCACTTGATCATCATGTCTTCGCTCCTCCCAGCCAGCTGATTTCGAAACATTCGCGCAGGCTCATCCTGGCCCGGTATAGCATTACCGAACAGTTGGTCGCGGTGACTTCCAAAGCCTTACAGATCTCGGCGATGTCCATGCCCTGCAACTCGCGCAGCACGAAGGCCATCGCGGTGCGCCGCGGCATCGCCTGAGAACAGCGCTCGAACACGTCCCAGAATTCCCGGGCGATCAACGTCGCCTCCGGCGCCCCCCAGGCGCGTACCGGCTCGCGCCAGTGGCCGTCCGGGGCGAAGAACAGGTCGGCGAACTCGTCGTCGCTAGCCTCATCCTCGAAGCTGTCGACCAGCACTTCCTTCTTCTCGCGGCGGATGGTATCGATCAGCTTGAAGCGCAGGATCGAGGTCAGCCAGGTTCGCACGCTCGACTTGCCGGAAAACGAACCGGCCGACTCCAGCGCCGCCAGCAGCGTTTCCTGCACCGCCTCGTCGGCGGCGCCCTTGTCGCGCAGCTGCGCCAGCGCGTAGCGCATCAGATACGGCCGTTCGGCCTCGATCAGTTCGGGTGTCAACATGCGCGCGTTCTCAGGACAGGATTGAATCGCCCGGGTCCGCCCGACTTGCGCGGGCGGCCTATTGTTATCGGTATGGCAGCGTCTGCGCTCAGCGGCAATAGTCGACCGCTTCGGCCAACCTTTCGACCGCGATCACTTCCAGGCCGTCGATAGGCTGGCGCGGCCGGTTGGCCGACGGCACGATCGCGCGGGTGAAGCCGAGCTTGGCCGCCTCGCGCAGCCGCTCCTGGCCGCGGGTGACCGGGCGCACCTCGCCGGACAGGCCGACCTCGCCGAACACCACCAGCTTGTCGGGCAAGGGCTGGTTGCGCAGCGACGACACCATCGCCAGGATCACAGCCAGGTCCGCCGCCGGCTCCATGATCTTCACCCCGCCGACCGCGTTGAGGAACACGTCCTGGTCGAAGACGGCGACGCCGGCGTGGCGGTGCAGCACCGCCATCAACAGCGACAAGCGATTCTGCTCCAGGCCCACCGCCAGGCGCTTGGGCTGGAAGCCGTGCGCGTCGTCGACCAACGCCTGCACCTCGACCAGCAGCGGTCGCGAGCCTTCCTGCGTCACCAGCACGCAGGAGCCGGACACATCGTCGCGGTACGAGGACAGGAAGATCGCCGACGGGTTGGACACGCCCTTCAGGCCCCGGTCGGTCATCGCGAACACGCCCAGCTCGTTGGCTGCGCCGAAGCGGTTCTTGATCGCGCGGATCATCCGGTAGCTGGAGTGCGAGTCGCCCTCGAAGTACAGCACCGTGTCGACGATGTGTTCGAGCACGCGCGGGCCGGCGATCGAGCCTTCCTTGGTGACGTGGCCGACCAAGAGGATGGTGATGCCGGTCTGCTTGGCCATACGGGTCAGCTGCGCCGCACATTCGCGCACCTGGCTGACCGAACCGGGCGCCGAGCTCACCTGGTCGGAGTACAGCGTCTGGATCGAATCGATCACCGCCACCTCGGGCGCCTCGGTCTTCAGCGTGGCGAGCACCGTCTCGAGACGGATCTCGGCCAGCAGCCGCACCTTGCCGGCGTCGACCGCCAGTCGGCTGGCGCGCAGCGCGATCTGCTGCGGCGACTCCTCGCCCGACACGTACAGCACCTTGTGGCGGCTGCCGAGCTCGGCCAGGGCCTGCAACAGCAGCGTCGACTTGCCGATGCCGGGGTCGCCGCCGAGCAGGATCACCGCGCCCTTGACGATGCCGCCGCCGAGAACTCGGTCGAGCTCGTCGATGCCGGATGGCTGACGCGGCACCTCCACCGCCTGCACGTCGGACAGATTCTGCACCGCCACCGTGTCGGCGGCCCAGGCCTGGAAGCGCGGGTTAGCCGACGCCGGCGCCACCGCGGTCTCGGCTAGGCTGTTCCACGCGCCGCAATGCGGGCACTGTCCCTGCCACTTCGGCGTGACACCGCCGCATTCGTTGCAACTGTATTGGGTTTTGAGTTTCGCCATGCGGGCAAGTGTAGCCGACAAACTGGAACGCGACGAAGCGCCACAGGCTATGCTGGCCGCGAGTGCCGCGCACCGTCGTCAGCAAGGCAAACGGCCCGGCGGCCGGGAGGCGGCGCGGGCCGTGTGGGCGCAGCGGATCGGATCAGCCCTTGGCGTCGCCCGGCTGCTTGTTGAGTTCTTCGATGATGTTGAGCAGACGACGCTGGTCGGCCTCGCCGACGGTGGTAGTGGCGGGCGGCGGGGCCTTGCTGGCCACCGGCTTGCTCTTGGCGTGCGGCGCCGGCTCACCCTTGCTGATCGCCTGCAAGACCGCGCGCACCTCCGGATCGTTCTGCGCGGCCTTGTCGGCCGCTTCGCTGCTGAGCGGCTGCGCATCGGCGGCCGCGACCGCGCGGGCGCCGGCCGGTGCCAGCGCTCCGCTGCCCGGGGTGTTGGTGGCGGTCTTGGCGCCGCCGTCGGCACCGGCCGGGGGGGCCATCGTCGCGAGCTGGTTTTTAGTCATGTACTCGTTCATTTCGCGCCAGCCGGCGTAGATTTGCGCCTTGTCGGCGTCCTCGTTACGCATGAAGCACTCTTCCAGCGAGCGACCGGTCTGACGGCAGGACGCCCCGACCGCCTTGTTCGCGCCGGCCGACAGGCCGGTCACATTGCTGATCCAGTTGCAGCCGCCAAGCGCCGCCAACAGCGGCAGGCAGAAATAAACGCGTTTGTTCATTATCTTCGTCCTGGCCCGATTTCGGGCTTGATAATTTCTCCGGTCCGGCCCCGGCTCGCGTCGCTCAGCCAGTACAGGAAGTGCGGCACCAGCTCGGCGATTTCGGCCCGCTCGGTGCGATCTTCGCCCGGGTGGGTACGCATCCTGAGTGGCGAATTGACTGCGCCCGGCACCAGCAGGTTGACGCGCAGGTTCGGCCAGTTGTCCCACTCGTTGGCCGCGACCTGGGTCAGGTAGGTCAAGCCGGCCTTCGACGCGCCGAACGCACCCCAGAACGGGCCAGCCTTCAGGCCGTGCGTCTCGCCGACGAACAGCACCGACGCGTCCGGCGCCGCGGTCAACAGCGGCAGGCAGGCGCGGGTCAGCGCGAACGGCGCAACGGTGTTGATGCGGTACTGCTCCATCCACTCGTCGATGCCCTGATTCACCAGCGGTGACAGCGCGTAGAAGTGCGACGCGCAGTGCACGATACCGTCGAGCCGGCCGAGCGTCTGCTTGATCTGGTAGGCGAGCGAGTTGAACTCGTTGTCGCCGGCCTTGAGCAGATCGAGCGGAATCGCCGCCGGCTCCGGGCCGCCCTGCGCCACGATCTCGTCGTACACCGCCTCCAGCCGCTTCACGCCGCGCGCCAGCAGCACCACGGTGGCACCACGCTTGGCGAACTCCAGCGCCATCTGGCGACCGATCCCCTGGGTGGCTCCGCTGACCAGAATCACGCGGTCGGCCAGGCAATCGTTGGAAAAATCGTCGAGTTTCATTGTTGTCGTATCCATTCCTGCATTAGCGCGCGGGCCGCGGCCTGGCCGCTCTTCACCGCACCTTCCAAGGTGGCCGGATAGCCGGGGTCGACCCAGTCGCCCGCCAGATATCCATATTGTATGCCGTTTAGCCGTGGGTTTAGCTGTTGTCGATCAACGCTGGCGGCAAAAGTCGCCCGCTTTTCGACCACCAGGCGGCTCCAAAGCGGCGCCCCCAGGGCCGGATCGAGCCGGGCGACGTCGGCCGCCACCTTGTCGATCACCGCCTGGCGCGGCCAGTCGACCAGATTCGACGCGGCGCTGATCACCGCGGAGACCAGGCCCTTCTCGCCGGTCAGCGCCCCCCGTTCGAACAGCCAGTGAGCCATCCCGCCGGCCAGCCCGGTCATCACCGAAGGCAGCCGCGGCGCACGCGCGTAACGCAGGTATACCGTGTATATCGGCTCGAAACGCAGGGACTGAATGGCGCGCTGCGCGGCGGGATCGAAAGCGAGCAAGGGCTCGGCGTGATACGGGGCGGCGGCAATGATCACGGCGTCGAACGGGCGGCCGTCGACACGCACGCCGGCGCCGTCCGGCTCGACGTGGCGCACCCGTCGCCCTTCGTAGAGCTTGGCGCCGCGTTCGGCCAACCAGCGCCAGGCCGGCAGCGGAAACAGTTCCGACAGGTCGATGCGTGGCAGCAACAGGTCGCTGGCGGCGCGCCGCCCGCCCAGGCTGTCGGCCAGCACCCGCGCCAGCGTCGCGGTCGAGGCCAGGTGCAGCGGCGTGTTCAGCGCCGACAGCACCAGGGGTTTCCAGAAGCTGTCGGTCAGCGCCCCGCCCTGCCCGGTGTCGCGCAGCCAGTCGGCGACCGGCCGGTCGGGCTGCACCCGCCAGCCGGTGCGCTTCAGACCGTCCAATGCCCGCGCCAGGCGGCGCTTTTCGGCCAAGGTCAATCCCCGCGCGGCCAATAGCCCGAGCGCCACATGCCACGGCGCCGGCAGACGCGGGCAACGCATGCGCACCCCGCCGACCACCTGCCAGGTCAGCGGCAGACGCAGGAAGGCCTCGCGCGGGTCGACGCCGACGGTGCGCATCAGCGCCAGGCATTCGGTATAGGCGCCGATCAGGATGTGCTGACCGTTGTCGACCCGGGCGCCGTCGAGGTCGATGCGGCGCGCCCGGCCGCCCGGCTCGCGGCCGGCCTCGAACACGGTCAGCTCGGCCTGCTCGGCTAGCGTGACCGCGGCGGCGAGGCCGGCCCAGCCGGCGCCGACGATGGCGACGCGCGGTTTCACGGCTGGTAGCCGAAGGTCCAGGTCTTCCACGCCAGCCACAGCTTGCGCAGCGGCGTCAGCGACAGCCGCTGGTTGAGCACCTTGGCCGCGCCGTCGCGCTTGATCTCGGCGAGCGTGGCACGGTAGATCGCCGCCATCGCCAGCCCCACCCGCTGCGCCTTGCGGTCGGCCGCCGGCAGCAGCTCCCAGGCCTGGCGGTAGTGCTGCTCGGCGCGCTCGATCTGGAACGCCATCAGTTGGCCGAACGCCTCGGTCTCGCGATAGGCCTGCACGTCGGCGGCGGGCACGTTGAAGCGCTGCAGGTCTTCGACCGGCAGGTAGATGCGGCCGCGGCGTGCATCCTCGCCGACGTCGCGGATGATGTTGGTGAGCTGGAAAGCGATGCCGAGCTCGTGCGCGTACTTCAGCGTGGCGCGGTCGGTGTAGCCGAAGATCTGCGCCGACAGCTGGCCGACCACGCCGGCGACGCGGTGGCAGTACAGTTGCAGGTCGACGTAGCGCTCGTAGCGGGCGAATTCCAGGTCCATCGCCATGCCGTCGATGATCTCGGCGAACCAGGCCTGCGGCAGGTCAAACGCCACCACATGCGGCTTCAGCGCGCGGGTAACCGGGTGTTCCGGCGTGCCGAAGTAGAGCTTGTCGACCTCGCCGCGCCACCATTCCAGCTTGGCGGCGGCGACGTTAGGGTCATGGCACTCGTCGACCACGTCGTCGACCTCGCGACAGAAGGCGTACAGTGCCGTGATCGCACGGCGTTGCGCTTCCTTCAGGAAGCGGAAGCTGTAGTAGAAACTGGAGCCGCTCTCGGCGGCCTTGTCTTCGCAATACTGCTCGGGCGTCACGCGCCTCTCCTCAGAATAGTGGGGTGTGCGGTCGGCTTACTTGGCGCGCAGCGCCCGCCACAGCATATATAGCCAGTCGCGCCAGGTAAGCACCGGGCGCTGGCTGAACATATCGCCGTTGCTGTCGTGCAGTTTCTTCAGGATGCGTTCACCGCCGAGGATGATCAGCCGCAGCTCCAATCCCAGCCGGCCCTTCAACACCTTGCCCAGCGGCGCGCCAGCCTGCAGCATCTTGCGGGTGCGTTCGATCTCGTGGCGCATCAGCGCGCTCCACAGCCCGCCGGCATCGCCGGCGGCGATCTGCGTTTCACTGATACGGAAGCGGCGCAGGTCTTCCTGCGGCAGGTAGACGCGGCCCTTTTGCCAGTCGATCGCCACATCCTGCCAGAAGTTGATCAGCTGCAAGGCGGTGCAGATGCCGTCGGACATCGCCAGGCTCCTGGCGTCGGTCTCGCCGTACAGTGCCAGCATCAGCCGGCCGACCGGGTTGGCCGAACGACGGCAGTAGTCGGCCAGCTCGCCGAAGCTCTCGTAACGGGTTTTCACCACGTCCTGCGCAAACGCCGACAACAGCTCGTGAAACGGCGCGAGCGGCAGCCGGTGCTTGGCGATCACCGCGGCGAGTGCCTGCATCAGCGGCGTCGCGGGCTGCTGGCCGGCCTCGATCCGGGCCAGCTCCTCGCGCAGCTTGGCCAGTTCGGCCAACCTCGTCTCGGCCGGTGCGTCGCCCTCGTCGGCGATGTCGTCAGCGGTGCGGGCGAAGCGGTAGATCACGTGCACCGCAGCGCGCAGCCGGCGCGGCAGCAAGACCGAGCCCACCGGAAAGTTTTCGTAATGATCGACCGCCATGCCAAACGCCTGCAAATCTAAAGCGGGCATTATACCGGAGCGCCCTGCTTCAGGATTTTTCGGTTTTTTCTCGCCGGGGGTTTACAAGAAAAAAAAGCCCCCCTATACTGCCGCCCACTCGACTGATTCAACGAATCAGCCGCGTGTTCCGTGGGGGTATAGCTCAGCTGGGAGAGCGCTTGCATGGCATGCAAGAGGTCATCGGTTCGATCCCGTTTACCTCCACCACGAATACCGAAATCTCAGGCTCCGGCCTGAGTTTTTTTGACGGTAAACGTCTCAGCGTCCCCATCGTCTAGAGGCCTAGGACACTGCCCTTTCACGGCGGCGACCGGGGTTCGAATCCCCGTGGGGACGCCAC
>NZ_JBVMAE010000034.1:0-35001 GCF_055597485.1 Crenobacter sp. CS_VA4 | reverse complement strand
CACTTCGAGGCCGGCGGCTTCATCCGCAGCAGCGACGAGTTCGCGTGGCCGAACCTGCAGTACCACTTCATTCCGCTGGCGATGAACTACGACGGCAGCAACCCGGTGCAGAGCCACGGCTTCCAGTGTCACGTCGGCTCGATGCGCTCGCCGAGCACCGGCTTCGTGAAGCTCGCCAGCCGCGACCCGCGCCAGCACCCGCGGCTCTTGTTCAACTACATGGCGCACGACGTCGACTGGCGCGAATTCCGCGCCGGCGTCAGGATCACCCGCGAGATCATCGCGCAGCAGGCGATGGATGCGTTCCGCGGCCGCGAGATCAAGCCGGGGGCGATGATCCAGAGCGACGCCGAGATCGACGCGTTCGTGCTGGAGCACGCCGAGACCGCGCTGCACCCGTCGTGTACCTGCAAGATGGGCGACGAGTCCGACCCGACGGCGGTGGTCGACGGCGAGGGGCGAGTGCACGGGCTGACCGGCCTGCGCGTGGTCGACGCGTCGATCATGCCGCGCATCATCACCGGCAATCTGAACGCACCGACGATCATGATGGCCGAGAAGATCGCCGACAAGATTCGCGGCCGGCCGCCGCTGGCGCGCTCGAATGCACCGTATTTCGTCGCCAATGGTGCGCCGGTGAAGCTCGCCAAGGCCGGTGGCAAGAAGACGACGAAACGACCTCAGTCCACCTCGAAAAAGACTAGGGTGCGGTCCTGAGGGAAGCCCTCCCCCAGCGGCCTAGTCCTGCCGGGAAAGCAAGAGCCGGAACACACCACACATGGCACAGCGGTGTATTCCGGCTTTGTTTGTTGTTGCCTATTAAGGCTTCCAGCTTTGATCCGCTGCCAGCGCCTCGGCCACAATTTCCTTCAAGCCGTTGCCGCCGCTGCTCTCCAGATGCTTTTGCAGATCACGGCGCATGCGCGCCTCCCAATAACGGTTAATGTGCTGAACGATGCCGCTCATCGCCTCCTGGCGATCCGGCATGGCCTCGAAGAAGTCGCCGATCCGGTTAGCCATGCGAACAAGATTTTGTGTGTCCATAACAACCAATCAGAATTCAATCAGGGTTTCGAATTGCCGGGCTATCACCCGGCGGGCACTGGCGCCGCCCGCCGGGTACAACCCCGCATCGACCGAAGGCATCATGCCCCCGTACGTCTCACCGATTCGGCCGTGCGCTGCTCAAGCAACTCCAGCTGGGTCTGGTTGAAGCGCTGGTAATCTTGCTGCCACTCGGATGGCTGCGTCACCGGCAGCACCTGCACCGCGGTCACCTTAGTATTCCGGGCAGTTGGTCGCCCAGTCGGAGCTGTCGGTGGTGATCACGTTGGCGCCGGACTCCGGGAAGTGGAAGGTGGTGTAGACGACGCCCGGCTGCATCCGCTCGCTGATCAGCGCGCGCAGCACCGTTTCGCCGGCCCGACTCCGAATGCCGACCCAAGCGCCGTCCTTGATGCCGCGCTCTTCGGCATCGTGCGGATGGATCTCGAGCCGGTCTTCCGCATGCCAGGCGTTGTTGTCGGTCCGCCGGGTCTGGGCACCGACGTTGTACTGCGACAGGATGCGGCCGGTGGTCAGGACCAGCGGGTACTTGCGTGTCACCTTCTCGTCGGTGGCGACATACTGGGTAATGATGAAGCGCCCTTTGCCGCGCACGAAATGATCCACGTGCATGGTCGGCGTGCCCTCGGGCACCTGCACGTTGCACGGCCACTGCACGCTGCCGAGCTTGTCGATCAGCTTATAGTTCACGCCGCTGAAGCTGGGGGTCAGCTCGGCGATTTCGTCCATGATCTCAGACGGGTGCCGGTAATTCATCGGATAGCCCAGGGCATTGGATAGCAGTTGGGTCACCTGCCAGTCGGCGTAGCCGGCCAGCGGCTTCATCACCTGACGAACGCGCGAGATGCGACGCTCGGCATTGGTGAAGGTGCCATCCTTTTCCAGGAACGACGAGCCCGGCAGGAACACGTGCGCGTACTTGGCGGTTTCGTTGAGGAAGATGTCCTGCACCACCACGCACTCCATCGCCGCCAGCGCCGCGGTCACGTGCTGGGTGTTCGGGTCGGACTGCACGATGTCCTCGCCCTCGCAGTACAAGCCCATGAAGCTGCCCGCCAGGGCGGCGTCGAACATGTTCGGGATGCGCAGACCCGGCTCGGGCGACAGCTCGACCCCCCACGCCTGTTCGAATAGGCTGCGCGTAGTGGTGTCGGAGATATGGCGGTAGCCCGGCAGCTCGTGCGGGAACGAACCCATGTCGCACGAACCCTGCACGTTGTTCTGGCCGCGCAGCGGATTGACGCCGACTCCCTCGCGGCCGATGTTGCCGGTGGCCATCGCCAGGTTGGCGATGCCCATCACCATGGTCGAGCCCTGGCTGTGTTCGGTCACACCGAGGCCGTAGTAGATCGCCGCGTTGCCGCCAATGGCGTACAGGCGCGCCGCGCCGCGCACCAGCTCGGCCGGCACGCCGGTGATGTCGGCGGTGGCTTCGCGGCTGAGAAGCTCGCCCGGACGCTGGCCGCATCCGACATCGCTATCGATCTTAAATACCGCAGCAGCCAAGATGCGGTAGCGGCCCTACATGCGGGCGAATGTGACCTGGCCGGCTTTCATGTCCCGCTCGGCGAATTTCAGACGCCGGTGGCACGCAGCTATGCCGACCATTTCGACTTGCAAAAACACTGCCTCATCCACATCGTCACGCGCCGCCAGGGGCTGATGGTGATGCGCGGTAATCCCAGGAAGATCTACGAAATCGGCGACCTCGTCCGTGAGGACTTGCGCTTCGTCAACCGCCAGCCCGGCTCGGGCACACGGCTGCTGTTGGATCTCTTGTTGAACAAGCAGCGGGTTTCCCCCAGCCAAGTGCACGGCTACGAACAGGCGGAGCTCACTCACGCCGCGGTAGCGGCCTACGTGGCAAGCGGCATGGCCGACGTGGGGCTGGGCGTGGAAACAGCCGCGCGTCGCTTCGATCTGGACTTCCTCCCCCTGCAGACCGAGCGCTATTTCTTTCTGGCCCAGCGTGACACGCTGGAATACCCGGCCGTCGAGGCGCTGATCGCCTCGCTCAAGAGCGAGGCATTTCGCGCCGAGATCAGCCGGCTACCGGGCTACGATGCCGCACAATCCGGTGCAATCCTGACGGTGAGCGAGGCGTTTCCGGAACTTGCACCCTGACATGCCACACCAGCGCATTGTGCTATCGAATGGAGGCGCCATCTTTGAGATAGCCTCCCAATCGACATTGCGTGGCATAGCCCTGGGTCGCAAGAACTTCCTGTTCCTCGGTTCGGATGCCGGTGGCGAGCGTGCCGCCGCGATCTACAGCCTGATCGGTACGGCCAAGCTGAACGGCCTCGACCCTGAAGCCTATCTGCGCCATGTGCTGGGTGTTATTGCCGATTACCCGGTGAATCAGGTGGCCGACCTTCTGCCATGGAACATAAAGCTGGAAACCCAAGCCAGCTAGCAGCTCCCTTCGCTACAAACTCTCCGCCAACATAGTGCATTCAACTTGGGAAAACGGTGCTGCCCGGGCCGTTACTTGTTGCTGTCGGTCAACGTGGTGATCGGGCTGATCTTCGTCATCAGCGTGCTGCTGTTCCGCCGTGGCATCGTCGGCGAGCTGAGGCGGCTGTTCAAGCGCCTGGTCTAGCCAGGTAGAGCGAGACGCCGCCCCTACACCAGGGAAACCCGCTCGAGTTTGACGCTCAGTTCGGCCAAGGCTGGCGCTTCGCTGGCCTTGCGGTTGGTGATCAACAGGTCGATGCGCTCGGGCGGGCAGAAGCTCACGCGGCTTTCCACGCCGATCTTGCTGTAGTCGGCCAGGATGAATACCTGCTCAGCGTTGCCGACCATGGCGCGCGCCACTTCGGCCTCGCGGTGGTCGTAATTGCAGGCGCCGCGGCGGGCATCAATGGCGGTGGGCGAGATCAGCGCGAGGTCGGCGCGATAGCGGCCGATTTCGGCCACCGTGGTGGCGCCGACGGTGGCCGGGGCGCGATCTCCCAATGTTCCTCCGAGCACGATGACCTCGTTGTTGTGTCCGCCCGCGGCCGGTTCACGCATGTTGAGCGCCACGTCGAACGAGTTGGTGATCACGGTGAGGCCGCCGAGTTTGGCCAATTCTTCGGCCAGGATGGCGGTGGTGGTGCCGGCATCGACAAATACCGTCTGGCCGCGTGTGAGCAGGCCTACCGCGGCCCGAGCGATATCGCGCTTGAATTTGACGTTGCTGTGCGTGCGCTCTGCGATGGGCGCTTCGTCTTCCACGCGGATGGCGCCGCCGTGGATCCGCTTCAACTCCCCCAGTTCTTCCAGGGCGGCAAGATCGCGCCGCACCGTTTCGCGCGAGACGTCGAGTTCCATCACGAGGCGGTCGGTGGTCACGCGCTGCAAGGTGGATAGCAGTGCGCGAATGCGCTGATAACGCTCTTCTTGCCACATCGCTGGAGCCCCGTTGTTGTGTATCTGCCCGAGCCCGCATTGTGGAGTGCCGGCCGGGGCAGTCAAGCGTGCAGGTGTTTCGGTGCTTGCCAATTGTGACAGAGTTTTGTGTAAATTTGTGTCATTGTTGTTTTTTTGTGTGTTTGTTTTTAGTATGGATTGTCACCCGATGCCGACGCTGGACCGCGCCGGACTGGGTGCCGGCCGCCGTAGCCGAATTTTCATTTCCAGGGAGAGTTGCCATGCAGCGCCGTCAGTTTCTGAATGCTCTTGCCGCCGTATCCGTCACCAGCCCGCTGTTGTTTACCTCGGGCACCGCCGAAGCCAAAACCGCCGCGGCCACACTGACCGCGCTTGATCCGGGCCGCTGGTCGCCGCTCAATGCCAAGCGCATCCAGGCGGTGATCGACGAATACGGCGTCAAGAGCAAGGGCTACCGCACCAACAAGCGCCCGTACGCGGTGTTCGACTGGGACAACACCTGCATCATGAATGACTGTGAAGAAGCGCTGCTGATGTACCAGATCAATCATCTGCAGTACAAACTGACGCCGGACGAATTTGCCGAAGTGATGTGGAAAGACGTGCCGAGGGGGCCGTTCATGAAGGACTACTCCACCGTGGAGGGCAAACAGGTGACGATGGAAGACCTGGCCGCCGACGTGGAAGCCGATTACCGCTGGCTGCACGCCAACTACAAGGGGCTGGCCGGCGACAAGAGCCTGGAAGAGATCCAGGCATCAGATCAGTTCAAGGATTTCCGCGCTAAGCTCTACTTCATGTACGACGCCATCTGCGACACCTACCCGGTGGAAATTGGCTACAAGTGGATCATCTACTTCTACAAGAACATGACCACCGCCGAGCTGCAGGCCATGGCCGAGGCGTCCAACAACCAAGATCTTGGCGACGGGCTCCGCAAGGTGAAGTACGAAAGCCCGAAAACCTTGCCGGGCAAGGCCGGTGTGGTGGCCGACACCCACTTTCACGGCATTCGCATCCATGAGGAAATCCGTGCGCTGATGCATGCGCTGCGCGCCAACGGCATCGACGTGTACGTGAGCACCGCCTCAATCGACGACGTGGTGCGCGTGTTCGCCGGCCACCCCAACTACGGCTACGGCGTGCCGCCGGAAAACGTGATCGGCCTGCGCCTGGAAATGCAGGACGGCAAGTACGCCAGTAACTACAAGGCCGGCTGGCACTTCAACTGGGGCCCGGGCAAGACCGTGGGTATCCAGAACGAACTGGTGTCCAAGAAAGGTTACGGCCCGGTACTGGTGGCGGGCGACAGCGACGGCGACGCCTGGATGCTGCGCGATTTCGCCGACACCTCGGTGGGCGTGATCGTCAACCGCATGAAGAAGGGCGAGATCGGCGCCGACAGCAAGAAGGCGGCCGAGCAACTGGGCGACCCGAAGGCGCGCTTCATCCTGCAGGGGCGTGACGAGCACACTGGCCTGATGATGCCGGACGAAAAATCGCTCAAGTACGGCAAGAGCGAGCGCAAGCTGCTGGCGTGAGGGGTAGGAGCCCATCCCATTGGGGTGCAGGGCTTCCGTCGTAGGGTGCAACGCCCTCTATCGCTAGCGAAGCGAAGCCTCGCACGCAGCGAGGGTGTTGGCACCCTACAATGGGTGGTCCCGTTACAGGGTGGTGATGCTCTACCTGTCGCCCGGAAAGGCTTTTAGGCCGTGTCCGGGAAAGACACTTTACCTAGGCCGCCCCTGCACCAAAGCCTTGGTAATCGGCCACATGTCGACCCCGGAAGCCGCCATCCAGCTCGTTCTGGCTCGGTTGGCGCGAGCCGTCGCCGGCGGCGATGGTGGAGGCGCCGTAGGGGCTGCAGCCGGTAATCTCGTCCAGCCGCAGCTGCCCCTGGAACGCGTACAGCAGGCCGACCAGCACCATGCCCTGGTGCAGCAGGCCGATGTGTGGCCCCATGGTCACACTCACGACAATTGCGATTATCAACTGGGTCGTTGCCGCGTGGTGTGCAACCCGCGCGGTTACGTCGTTACCGATCGCCCTCCGGAAAACCCCAGCTTCAACCCCGCGTTAATCGTCGATCTCTAGGTGTATCTGTAAAACAGCGCCGTCGTTTGACCACCCAACAGCGTCGAGTTTTGACCAGAGATCATGTACCTCGAATCTAGGCTAGACAGGTATTCTGCCGAGATGGGAACTTGGTCATTTTTGCACGCAGAGGCTGGTCAATTTTGATTGCTGTTCTACAGACTAGTACCTTGCCCGCCGTCTTTGGCGAACTGATCGACCGATTGCTGGCGCACCTGAGAGAGCTGGACCGACAGGTACAAGAATTGGAGCGAGAGATCGTGCGCTGGCATCGCCACAGCGAGGCCAGCCAGCGGCTCGCAGCGGTCCAGGGTATTGGTCCGATCACGGCCAGTGCCTTGCTGGCCAGTATCGGCGATGCCCAAACCTTCAAGAGTGGCCGCCAGTTGGCGGCTTGGCTCGGGTTGGTTCCCAAGCAGCACAGCAGCGGCGACAAGTCGCTCTTACTGGGCATCAGTAAACGGGGGGACCGCTATTTGCGCACCCTGCTGATCCATGGGGCCCCGTGCGGTCATCCGTCATGCTAAGCACCAGAGCGGCTTTGCCGACAGTTGGTTGGGACGGTTGCTGCTCCGGCTGCGAAACAAGAATCTGGCTGCCGTCGCCTTGGCCAACAAGAACGCACGGATCGTCTGGGCCTTGCTGGTTCGCGACCAGACCTATCATCCGGCCCACACGTCGACCGTTCCGATCTTCGCGCGAGCAAAATGATGAGTAAATAAATGCTAATCAATCAGGCGAAGCCTAAAGGAGCAGCGTACCGATTGCACTGAAAATCACAAGCTGATGGCAAATCAGGTAAGACCGTGGTCAGCGAAATCCGGCCTAGACACCGAGCATTAAGCTCGACGAGGTGATGGGACGCTGATCAGCACATTCCATCAGGGCCAGCAGGGCAGCATTCCTGCATGAACAGGCCGGATGTATGTCCGCAATCTTCCTTTGCCACTACTGAATGAGGGGTGGTCAAGTCGCCTATCACTAGTGTTCATCGAAGCAGGGACGGACCAGTATCTAGGAAAGCGGGGGCGATTCATCGGAACGATTCAGCTAGCAGAACCGCTCCACCAAGAAATCCACAAAGCTGCGCAGCTTGGGCGACCGATACCGATCAGGCAGATAAACCACACTCATCGGACGGCTGGGAAGTTCATAGTTGGGAAACAGTTGCACCAAACGGCCCGCCCGAACGTCGGCATCCAGCAATATTGCGGGTTGCAAGACGATGCCCAGTCCGTGCAATGCCGCGACTCGCAGCGCTTGCCCGTGATTGACCTGTAACCGCCCCGAGACGGGGATACGGAATACGCCTTCATCGCCTGTCAAACGCCAATGAGCTAAAGCCGCGAGACTGAAGGAAAGGCATTCGTGGCGGGGCAAATCTTCAGGCCTCTCCGGCATCCCTCTGCGCGCTAGGTAGTCGGGTGATGCGCAGATCATGAGGCGATAAGGCGACAGCGGCTTGGCGATCAATGCCGAGTCAGGCAAGTGGCCGATGCGGATAGCCGCCTCGAAGCCTTCCTCCACCAGATCCACCACGCGGTCGCACAGGGTCACATCGACGCTGACCTCGGGGTAGCGCTCCAGATACACCGACAAGGCTGGCATCAGGGCTTCGGCTCCGAAGGTAACGGGGGCGGTGATGCGCAGCGTGCCCGCTGGGGCCAATTGCAGCTGCTGCGCCTGCGCATCAGCCTCGGCCACCAGCCGGAGGATTTCCTTGCAGCGGATGTAGTAGTCCTCGCCGAAAGCCGTGAGGTGCTGGCGCCGTGTCGTCCGGTTGAGCAACTTCATGCTCAGGCGTTTCTCCAGCGTCCGCAGGTGGTTACCCGCCATCGTCGCCGAAATGCCGCAAGCTGTGGCGGCGGCACTCAAGCTGCCTTTTTCCACCGCCAGGACATACACCTTCATGCTGTCCAGCAAATCCATTTGCAATCCTTGATTTCAAATCAGTCAACAAATACGCAGTTTATCTCTCACCGATTTCAAATAAAACTGACACCTGTTCCCGCAGCCTTGTGTTGTCAGAAGCACTCAGACCACAACGCCTGCTTCCCTATTCCATGACGGAGAAAAACCATGAAAGCCATTGAGCTCACCGCTCCCTCCCTCAGCGCCTTTCGCCAGACCGAGCTGCCCGACCCGCAAGCCGGCCGCGGCGAGGTGCTGGTGCGTCTGCGCGCCGCCGCACTGAACTTCGTGGATGTGGCCATCGCAACGGGCAGCTTTCCTGGCGCGGGCTTTCCGATGATTCCGGTCGCCGATGGCGCGGGCGAGGTGGCAGCGCTTGGCGAGGGCGTCAGCGGCCTGTCCGTTGGGGATCGGGTGATCCCGCATTTCATGCCGGACTGGAAAGGCGGCGCTATCACGCCGCGCAATGTCGCGGCGATGCGCGGCATCACGCTGCAGGGGTCGCTGGCTGAATACGTAGCCGTTCCCGCCGCCAGCTTGGTCTCCATGCCGGCCCACCTTGAGTTTGTCCAGGGTGCGACGCTGCCTATCGCGGCAACGACCGCCTGGAATGCCGTGCGTTCGGCCCAGGTACGCCCCGGTTCGGTGGTTGTGCTGCTGGGAACCGGCGGCGTCAGCATCTTTGCCTTGCAGTTCGCCAAGGCATGCGGCGCCACCGTGATCCTAGCCTCGTCGTCCGATGAAAAGCTGGAGCGCGCACGCCAGCTCGGCGCGGATCACCAGGTCAACTACCGCGCTACTCCGGCCTGGGACGAGGAAGTGCAGAAGCTCACCGAGGGCCGTGGCGCCGACCTGGTGGTGGATACCGTTGGCGGGGCGACCATCGTGCGCTCGCTTAACGCCGCCACCATGGGGGGCACCGTGTTCACGGTCGGCTTCGTCACCGGCACGGCCTCCTCGATTGACCTGCTGCCGATCATCGTCAAGTCGCTGCGGATCGTTGGCAACAACACTGGTTCCGTGGCTGACCTGGCGGAAGCCGCCCGGGCCATTGCCGCCCACCGCATCGTGCCGGTCATCGACCGCGTATTCGGTATCGACGATAGCAGCGCAGCTTATGCCGAACTCAGTGCAGGCGGGAGGCACTTCGGCAAGCTCGCCATTGCACATTGAGCTACTTCAGTTCCTGATCGTTCATCAACGGGTGGCTCGTCCCCCCATCATCTAGCGAGACCGAACGCTTGTCCCTTGAAGGCCGGCCAGCCCTGTGACCGGAACCATAAAATGGCCAAACGGCCAGCTTATGCTTCCCATGGAAGGCTCGATTGTCGCTGGGGAATCCCCTCGTATCGATGAGCTTGCTTGCTCGATCGCAACGGCTGAACTAGTGGATTTCCTTGGGCTGGAGAAGTTGAGCGTTAGCCGTATGGTGCGCAGATTTGCCACAGAGAAGCTATGGACGTTCAAGGGTATGGATCTCGTGTGAAAGCACTGACTGACCGTGGCGTTCCACCAGGCCGGTTTCAGTCCAAAACTGGGCCAGGAGGCGTCACAGATCACGTCGATTATGCCGATGATCGCCGCCGGCTTTGGCATGTCGCTGGTGCCGCGCGCAGTGGGCCAGATTCACATGCCGGCAGGGTTACCTATCGATCGCCTGCATAGCCCCGGCGATTTGTCGAGATGGCCGGACGTGAAAGAAATGAACAGAAGGGAGAACGCTGTCGGCTCGTCGCTCAGATCAACAGATCCAGCGTATCGAACAGCCTGGTGTCCTCCGGCCTGGCCGAACGGGCGCGGCGGCGGATCACCTCCAGCAGGCAGTCGACGAAGCATTGGGCGGCGGTGCCGAGCTGGGCGTTGCGCGGGGTGACGATGCCGATGGTGTCAGTGGCGAAGGTCTCGGCCAGGTCGAGCCGGGCCAGCCGCTCGCCGTACATCGGCACGGTGAGCATCGGTTCCGGACAGTAGCTGAGCATGTCGGTCTGCTCGAGCAGCGACAGCATCAGCTGCAGCGACTGCGCACGGTGCACGCGCTGCTCGTCGATGCGCGCGCCGTGCTGCCAGAACAGCTCAGTCATGAAGCTGTCGTGGCCGGCGTCCTGGTAGTTGACCACCCAGTCCTGGTCGAGCAGCTCGTGGATGGAACGGCAGCCGAGCTTCGGGTGGCCGTGCCGCGCAATCACGGTCATTTGATAGGAAAACAGCAGCTCACTGACGAACTCCGGGCGCGGCAGCAGCGCCGACACCAGTCCGATCGCGAACTCCATCGTGCCGTCGCGCAGGCGGGGCAGCGTCACCGCCATCAGCCCTTCGAAGATTTCCAGTCGCACCCGCGGCATGCGCTGGCGGAACAGCGTCACCACCTCGGGCAGCAGCGTCATGCCCATCCACGGTGAGATGCCGAGACGCAGCTGCCCCTCGGCCTGGCCGCTCAGGTGCGCGAGCTCCAGCTGCGCACGCTCGAGCTGGCTGAGCATCTGCCGCGCGTGCAACAACAGCGACTGGCCGTAGGCCGTCAACACCACGCCGCTGGCGTTGCGCACCAACAGCGGCAACTGCAGGTGCGCCTCCAGCTCGCGCAGCGCCTTGGCCACCGCGGTCTGCGACACGGCAAGCCGGCGCGCCGCGGCGCGGATGCTGCCGCAGTCGGCGATCGCCACCAGTGCCTGCAATTGATGCAGTTTCATCCGCTCCTCCCGCCCTTCCCCCGTCAACCTGCGGTTTTCAGTCCAACCATTTTGCGACTGCCGGCATGTTCGCCAGCTCCTTACGATCACAGGGCATAAGTCGGCCGAATCCGGCCGTCGGGACTGGCCCAGACACCCGCCCAAGCGGGGGAGCAACGACAAGGAGAAGTAGATGACCAGCCCACATGTGCTGCCCGGCATTCGCGCGATCGAAGACGAGATGATCGCGCTGCGCCAACATATCCACGCCCACCCGGAGCTCGGCTTCGAGGAGTTCGCCACCAGCGAGCTGATCGCGGCCCGGCTCGAGGAATGGGGCTACCAGGTGCACCGCGGCCTAGCCGGCACCGGGGTGGTCGGCCTGATCAGCCACGGCAGCGGCAGCAAGGTGATCGGCCTGCGCGCCGACATGGACGCGCTGCCGATCGTCGAGCAGACCGGCCTGCCCTACGCCAGCCGCCACGAGGGCGTGATGCACGCCTGCGGCCACGACGGCCATACCGCGATGCTGCTGGCGGCGGCCAAGCACCTGGCGCAAAGCCGACAGTTCGACGGCACACTGTCGGTGATCTTCCAACCGGCCGAGGAAGGCGACGGCGGCGCGCAGCGCATGCTGGACGATGGGCTGTTCGAGCGCTTCCCCTGCGACGCGGTGTTCGCGATGCACAATATGCCGGGCCTACCGACTGGTAAGTTCGGCTTTCGCGCCGGCCCGTTCATGGCATCGACCGACACGGTGACGATCCGCGTCGACGGCGTCGGCGGCCACGGCGCGGTGCCGCACAAGGCGGTCGACCCGGTGCTGGTCGGCTCGGCGATCGTGATGGCGCTGCAGAGCATCGTCGCGCGCAATGTCGACCCGCTCGACACTGCGGTGGTCACCGTCGGCGCGTTCCATGCAGGCCTTGCCGCCAACGTGATCCCGGACCACGCCGAGCTGCACTTGAGCGTGCGCGCGTTGAAACCGTCGGTGCGCGACCAGCTGATCGAACACATCACCAGGTTGGCCGAAGCGCAGGCGGCGAGCTTCGGCGCCCGCGCCAGCGTCGAGGTCGACGAGGCGCAGCGCTTCCCGGCGCTGATCAACCACGCCGAGGCCACCGCGTTCGCGCGCCAGGTGGCGCTCGACTGGCTCGGCGAGGACGAGCTGATCGCCGACGTGGCGCCCTTGACCGGCAGCGAGGACTTCGCGGTGATGCTGGAGCGCTGCCCGGGCTGCTATCTGATCATCGGCAACGGCGACGGCGACGGGGAAGGCGGCTGCATGGTGCACAACCCCGGCTACGACTTCAACGACGCCTGCCTGCCGCTTGGCGCGAGCTACTGGGTGCGCCTGGTCGAAACCTTCCTGGCCTGATCGGCCGCCGTCTGCCCCGCCAGTCATATGGCCCGAGGAATCCTCATGTCTGCTACCGTTTCCCCGCAGGCGGCCGCTACCGCCGCCTCCGTCCGCCCGCCGATCAGCGCGCGCGCCATCGCCGCGATCACCATCGGCGCCGGCCTGGAATTCTACGATTTTTCCGTCTACAGCTTCTTCGCCACGCTGATCGGCCGGCAGTTCTTCCCGGTGCACAGCGCGCTCGGCCAGCTCTTGCTGTCGCTCGCCACCTTCGGCGTCGGCTTCGGCATGCGCCCGCTCGGCGGCCTGGTGCTCGGCGCCTACGCCGACCGGGTCGGCCGCAAGCCGGCGATGACGCTGACCTTATGGCTGATGGCGCTCGGTTCGGCGCTGTTCGCCGTGGCGCCGACCTATGCTCAGATTGGTCTGGCCGCGCCGCTCATGATCGTGCTGGCGCGGCTGGTGCAGGGCTTCGCCATCGGCGGCGAGGTCGGGGCGTCCACCGCGATGCTGATGGAGTTCGCCGACGACAATAGCCGCGGCTTCTACGGCAGCTGGCAACTGTTCAGCCAGGGACTGAGCTTCCTGCTCGGCTCGCTGGTCAGCCTGGCGCTGAGCACCGGCCTCTCGCCCGCCTCGCTGGAGAGCTGGGGCTGGCGCCTGCCCTTCGTGCTCGGCATCCTGGTGATCCCGGTCGGCGTCTACATCCGCCGCCATCTCGACGAGACCGCCGCCGAGACGCAGCAGGACGACGACGCTCCATCCGGTCTGCGGCTGATCGTCACCCGCCATCGCCGGATGCTGCTGGCCGGCGTGCTGCTGGTGATCGGCGGCACCGCGTCCAGCTACATCGTGCTCGACTACATGACCAACTACACCGTCACCGTGCTGCACCTGCCGATGACGATGGGCATCGCCGCCTCGTGCCTGGGCGCGCTGATCCAGATCGGCCTGTCGATCTGGGCCGGCCGGCTCAGCGACCGCATCGGCCGGCGCCGCACCATCGCCCTGGGCAGCATCCCGATGCTGGTGCTGATCTACCCGGCCTTCGTGCTGATGAACCGCTACCCCGCTGGGCACGCTGCTGGCGGTGTCGCTGGTCACCACGCTGCTGCTGGTGCTGATCACCGTGCCGTCGGTGGTGATGCTGTCCGAGCTGTTTCCGCGCGCGATCCGTGCCACCGGGCTGTCGCTGGTCTACTGTCTGGGTGTGTCGGTGTTCGGCGGCTTTGCGCAGTTCTTCGCCACCGGGCTGATCGGCCTGACCGGCAACAACAACGCCCCGGCGCTGTACGTGATGCTGTGCCTGTGCGCCACCCTGGTCGGGCTGACGATGGTGAAGGAAACCGCCGGAAAGCCGCTCGACTAGCCCGCCGGCCCCCTCCCTTCATGACAAGCCGTGCGCCCGAAAAGGCCACGGCTTTTTTCATCGGTGCGCGACGATGCCATCGGCCATTCGCGTAACCCTGTGGCGCCTGACCGACCAATTGTATGCACTTGAACCGCGTTGTCTGGTCTGCCCTCAGTTTGGCGGCCAATTCGGACCTACACTTGGGCTGCTGGCCATCTTATGCTTCTACCTAGTGGCCAACTTATGGTTCCGGTCACAATCGCAGCCTGCTCCAACAATTGACGCGCTAATCCTTTGCTCCAAAAAATGCTCCAACAGCCGAAATTTGTTGGAGCATTTTTCATGGCCACAGCCATTGCCAATGGCATTCACCTTCCTGAAGAAGCCCCCAGATAGAAGCGTCCCAACCATTTACAAAGCCCATCCTGGACCTGGCCGGCGTGCGGGCCCTAGTACTGAAAATGTCCGACCATCTTGTTCAACCTTGCTGACAACTGTTCCAGCTCAGCCACGGCTCCCGCGATGTGGCATACCGCTTCGTTCGTGCTATCTACCATGTGCGCGATCTGTTCCACCTGCCGGGAAATGGCGACGCTGGCCGCGCTTTGTTCCCGTGTCGCCGTAGCGACATCCCGTATCCGTACCAAGGTGACATCGGTCCCACTCCGGATTTCTCCCAGTGATTGCGCAGCCTCCTCTGCCAGGCGCACCCCGGTTTCCACCTGGGGCACGGCCGACTGAATGCAGCCCACGGCGGACTGGGTGTCCGCTTGAACGGTGGAAATCATCTGTTCTATCTCTACGGTTGCCTTGGCGGTGCGCTCGGCCAGACCGCGAACCTCGTCCGCCACCACGGCGAAGCCCCTGCCCTGTTCGCCGGCCCGGGCCGCTTCGATGGCGGCGTTGAGGGCCAGCAAGTTGGTCTGGGCGGCGATGTCCTTGATCACGCCGGCGACCGAGCCGATCTCGTCGGTGCGCGTCACCAGCTGGCCAATCTGCCGCACGGTAGCGTCTATCGTTCCGGCGATGCCCTGCATGGCGGCAGCGGCCTCGCCCACCTTGGACTGGCCGAGCCTCGCCAGCTCGACTGCGCGGGCAGAATTGTGTTCGGTTTCCCGGCTTCCTGCCGAGATGTGCTCGATACTGGCCGACAGCTGTTCGACGGCCGCGGCCACGGCGCGGGTGGCATCGGATTGACCATGGGAGGCGCTGGTCACGCTCTGGGCCGAAGCACCGATCGCCTGCGAATGGGCCGCCACCTTGCCGGCGCTGGCGCCGATTTCGGCCAGGACGGTTCTTACCGAGGCGAGCGACGTCTGCAACGCCCCCAGCATGCTGGCTTTTGCCTCGGCGGCCACCTGCACCTCGACCGCCAGATTGCCGGCCGCTACCTGCTGCAGCAACCCTGCCGCGTAGGCCGGTTCACCGCCGAGCTGGCGCATCAGGCTGCGTGAAATGAAAAAGGTCAATGTCGCCATGGCCAGCAATCCCGCTGTGGCGATCAGCAGAAAGGTGACCAGTTTCTCGCGAAATACCCGGTCCACTTCGTCCAGATAGACGCCGGATGCCAATACCCACTGCCATGGCTCGAAGCCGCGCAGAAACTGGAGTTTGGCCACCGGCTCCTTGGTGCCGGGGCGGGGGAATTCAGTGCTCTGGAAGGCCGCCCGCTCGGCCGACGTCGCCGCGTTGGCGACCATGATCTGCACAAACGGCACCCCATGCGAATCCTTCTGGTGCGACTGGTCCTTGCCCTCGAACTCGGGGTGGATCGGGTGCATCACGCTGCGGGTGTGATAGTCGAACAGGTTGAAGTAATCGTTGTTACCGTAGCGCAGCCCGCGCAAATACTCTTTTGCCGCGGTCTGCGCCTGGTCTCGAGTCATCCGCCCGCTCGTTTCCTGCTGATGGAAGTAGTCGAGGGCGTGATAGCCGGTAGTGACGATGTTGCGGATCGAGGTCTGGTAACTTTGATACAAGGATTGCCGGATCGATACGACGGCTACCGCCACCAGGCTGGCATACCCGAGCAAGGAAAGGGCGATGATCAGCGCCAAACGCCTGCGCACTGACAAACGGCTAAACACCATGAGCGCTCCTACAGAGCTGGATTGGATCGGAAAAGCGAAATGGGGCGGACGGCGGGCGCCGGCCACCGGCGCCCGTAGCACCACGCTTAGAACGCGGTTTTCATGCCGATGCCGAAGGCTTGCGGATTGTCACCCTTGGCCAGCGCGGCGGCCGCGGTTCCGATCCCGCTGCTGAACACCGGGTTGTTGGGAAAGTTGGCGTTTTGCTGGCGGTTGTTGTGGATGCGGGTTCCATACGCGTACAGCTGGGTCCGCTTGGACAGGTCGTAGGTCACGCCGGCCAGCCACTGTTTCGCCTTGAAATCGTCCGGGCTGCTCGCGCCGTCGAGCTTGCCGAGCTGGGCATAACCGGCCTTCAGCGTCAGCGCGCCGGTCAAGGGCTGCGACAGGGCGATCAGCCAGTCGTTCTGGTTGGTGTCCGGACTGCCGTTGTTGCGGATCTTCACCCGTTCGAAGCCGGCGCCGATCAGCGTGCGGCTGGAGGCAAAGAGGTAACTGGCGGCAAGCTTGTAGCCGTCGATGCGCTGCTGGCCGTCGGCGCTGGAAGCGGCGTTGAGCTTGTCGCCCTCGCGGTCGTAACCGAGCGCCAGCTGCAGGCTGCCGATGGTGTAGTTGGCCGCGAGATCGAGACGGTCGTCGTTCTGGCGCGTGCCGTTGCTCGCGGTCGGGCGCGCTTCGTCCAGACCGTACGATACGCCCAGCTGCACCCCGGACCATACCGGCGAGGTGTAATGCACGCTATTGGCCAGCCGTGCATAGCGTCGGCTGTATACGACGCCGTTGCCGCCGGTCTGGTCCGCCACCGTGTCGCCCAGCACATTGAGTCCCACGTCGGTCAGGCGCTTGTACGCGCTGTCGTAGTTGCCGAGCAGCACCGTGCCCCAGTCGCTGCCCTGCAGGCCGACGAAGCTGTTGCGCGTGGCCAGCGTGGCGCTCTGCCCCTTGTCGTTGACGCCGCCCTGCTCGAAGTTGCGCAGGCTGCTTTCCACCTGCCAGATCGCCTTCAGACCGTTACCCAGATCTTCATTCCCCTTGAAGCCGAGGCGCGAGTTGTTGTCGACCACCCGGGTGGTGCTCTTGAGTTCGCTGGCCGGATTGCCGGTCGCTTTGGCGCTTTCGATTCCGCCGCTGACGAAGCCGTAAATCGTCACGTCGGCCTGTGCAGCAGCCGGCAGCGCGAGGGCGGCCGCCAATGCGAGTTTCAGCTTATTGTTTTGGTACTGCATGAAGTCTCCCTTGTAATTTTTGACATCGTCATATTTGTGGCGATGGCTTGCTCTACAGCGCTGTGACTGCAACAGCGAATTTTCTGGACGAGCGAGCGGTACTCGGCCGCCCGCTGCAGCGTTACAGCCGTGGCTTGTCGGTCGGGTCCGCCGTGGTGCCCGGCACACCCTGGCTGGTTGCGCTCAGCCCGAGCTCGTGGCGCAGCGCCGCGTGCCGGCTGGCGCTATCCTCGGCATGCGCCTTGTTATCGAGCGCCGGCAGGATGTAGTCCCGCACCATTTGGCGGTACGTCTGCAGGTTGGCCGCATCGCGCAGGCCACCGTCGATCGACATCAGGCTGGTCATCACGATCACCGTGTTGTGCTTGGGCAGCACGGTGATGAACTGCCCCTTGAAGCCCATGGTGTCGACTTCCGGCTCGTTCGCCACCACGTTGTTGACCCACCAGTAGTAGCCGAAGTCCGGCGCCACCTTGGGCGACACCATCTGGCGGATCCAGTCCTTCGACACCAGCTGGCGCCCTTGCCACTGGCCGTCGTGCAGCACCAGTACGCCGAGCTTGGCCATGTCGACCGGCCGCAGGCGCAGCCCCCAGCCGGACGACACCAGCCCGGTGGCGTCGGCGCGGTCCCATACCGCGTTCCTCATCCCCAGCGGCTTGAACAGCCGCTGCTGGGCGTATTGTTCGATCGGCATGCCGGCGGACGCGCTCAGCATCGCCGCCGCCAGGATCGGATTGATGTCGGTGTATTCGAAGGCCGTCCCCGGTAGGTGCTTGGGACGGGTATCGGCCGCCAGCTTCAGCCGGTCGGGCGCGCCGTAGTAGATCGGGTCATCTTTCGGCTTGAAGTCGTAGTGCAGCCCGGTCGACATCGACAGCACATGGCGCAGTTCAACGTCCTGCTTGTCGGTGAACTCGGTTTTCAGTGCCGGCCGCCAGCGGCCAATCACGCTGGCGGCCGTGTCGTTGAGGCTCACACGCCCTTCGCCGATCAGCATGCCGGCGGCCAGCGCCGTCACGCCCTTGGTGACCGAATAGAGTTCGTAATTGTGGCCACGGGTGAGCCCACCGCTGTAGCGCTCGAAGATCAGCTTGCCGTCCTTGACCACCAGCAGACTATGTATGTCGAGCTTCTGCTGACGGATCCACTGCGACAGCCGCACCAGCTCGCGCGAGTCGACCCCGGCCTGCTCCGGCCAGGCGGCCTGCAGGCCCGGTTCGTCAAGCGGCGCCGCGGTATCGGTCGCCGCCTGCGCGGCACCGGCCATGGCACCGCAGACGGCCAGCGGTATCAGGCAGTGCAGTAGTGCGCCGGACCAGCAGGTACGCTGCTGCTTCTCGCAATGCTTTTCCATCTCTGTCTCCTCATATGTTTGAACTGCAGGCGCACAGCGTCCCCTGTCCGTGGAAAGCGGCATGTGTCGGTTCTGCGCTGGCGGGGCCGGTTGGCGCCCGCCCTGAACAGGGGGTTACAGCTGTGGGGTATCGTTGGGTGCGGTAGCGGTGCCGGGGATGCCGTGGCTCTCTTGGCTCAGTTTCAGCTCCTTGCGCAGTGCGGCCGTGCGCTTGGCGCTCGGTACGGGCCTGGCGGCAGGATGTAGCGCCGGCAGGATGTAGCCGTTAACCATGCGGCGATACAGGTTGATGTAGGGCGAATCCCGCAGATCCATCGAGGTGGGCAGCAGGCTGGTCATTACCACCACGGCGTGTTCGTTCGGCAGCACGGTGATGAACTGGCCCTTGAAGCCCATCGCGCCGAACTCGGGGCGATCCGTCACGATGTGATGGATCCAGCAGTAGTAGCCGTAATCGGCGGCGGCCGGGCTCGGGGTGGCCATCTTTTCGATCCAGCTTTGCGGCACGATCTGACGGCCTTGCCACTTGCCGCCATCGAGCATCAGTTGGCCGAGTTTGGCCATATCCATCGCGCGCAGGCGCAGGCCCCAGCCGCCCGACACCGAGCCGGTGCCATCGACGCCGGTCCAGCGGTAGTGGCTCATACCCAGTGGCCCGAACAGGCGCTCGCGGGCAAACGCGTCCTCGCGCTCGCCGGCGGCCGAGCTCACCATGGCGCCGACCAGTACCGGGTTGACGTCGGTGTAATCGAACTTGGTGCCAGGCGTGACCTTGGGCTGGGTATTGGCCGCCAGCTGTAGGCGGTAGGGGGTGTCGTAATAGAGCGGATCGGTGCCTGTCGGGTCTGGTAATAGAGGCCGCTCGCCATAGCCAGCAGATGACGCAGCTGCAGATTGCCCTTGTCGGCCAACGCTTTGGCAAGGTCCGGATGCGCCTTGCTCAGCGCCGGCGCCACCGGGTCGTTCGGGCTGAGTTTGCCCTCGCCCGCCAGAATGCCGGCCAGCAGCGAAGTGACGGTCTTGGTGACCGAATACAACTCGTAGTTGTGGTCGCGCGTCAGGCCATCGCCATAACGCTCGAAAATCACCTTGCCGTCTTTGACGACCAGCAGGCTGCGCACGTCCAGCTTCTGGTCGCGGATCCACTGCGACATCTGGATGAGCGGCTCGGAATCCACGCCGAGCGCCTCCGGAACAGCGCTCGGCAGATCGACCTGCACCTTCTGCTTTGTCATGGTCTGCGTACTGCCCGCCTCCCTACCCACACTATTCTGTGCATAGCAGGCCGGAACACCCGCGCACATCACGGGCACTAACACACCGCCAACGATAGATGCCACTTTCATTCAAGAGCTCCTGCATGTGTTTGGATGTCATCACCAGCCACGCCTGCCCATAACCTGGGCGGCGTGGCGGTTGGGCATTGCTTACATCACTTCCTGGAACAGTCGGCCCCAGCCCTTGACCTGGTGTGTGTCGTAACCGGCCAGTTGCAACGACTTCCACACCACGAATGAAAATTCAATGGGAAATTAGTAAAGACCAAATCAAACCGGCAGCTTGCGTTCGTAGTCGATCAGGGTCGAGCAGACGAACAAGCCCACGCCGGCCGCGGCGAAGAACATCAGCGCCAAGAAGTACGAACCGGTGAATTGCACGATCATGCCGACGATGATCGGAACCGAGATGCCGCCGATGTTGCCGCCCAGATTCATCAGCCCGCCGAGAAAACCGATCTTGTTGCGGGTGCCGAGGGTGGAAGGCAGGCACCAGTACAGGCCGCACCAGCGCAGGAAGAACAGCGTTGACGACAGCAGCACCACTACCGCCACCGGGCTCTTGGTGTAGGCGACCGAGAAGATCGAGATAGTGGCCACCACGGCAGCGATGCCGAACAGCGTGCGCATCACCCGGTTAGGCGAGCCGCCGGCGGCCTTCCACTTGTCGGCAATCCAGCCGCCGACCAGCTCACCGACAAAACCGCTGAAGAAGATGATGAAGCTGGCGCCGCCCATCTGCTTGATATCGAAGCCGTGCACCTTGTTCAGGTAGTTCGGCATCCAGGTCAACAGGCCGTAGAACACCGTGTTGAAGCACATCCAGCCCAGGCACATGCACCACACCGAACGGAACTTGAAGAAATCCAGGCTGCGGCCGCTGGCGTTGGTCGGCTCCTCGCTATGTTCTTCGCGCAATGCGGCTTCGATGTAGTCGGCCTCGGCCTTATTGACCGCGGGATGTTCGCTTGGGTTGTTGCGGATGTAATACCAGGCGCACAAGCCTGCCAGCATGGTGCCGACCCCGGCTATCACGAACGAGGTGCGCCAGGAGCCGAACTCGGAAATCAGGCCGGAAATGATGATCGCCCCCAGCGCTGCGCCGAGCGGTGCGCCGCCGTCGAGCAGTGTCGCGCCGCGGCCGCGCTCATGCCGCGTCATCCACATCGCATTGAGCTTGCCGCCAGCCGGGTAAATCGGCGCTTCTGCCGCGCCCAGCCCCAAGCGGGTCAGGATCAACGCGGTCGCCGTCGAACACACGGCGGCGATGCCCTGGAAGAACCCCCAAAACAAGGTGGCCATCGCAATGACGATGCGTGGCTTGAAGCGGTCGGCCAGCATGCCACCGGGGATCTGCATGAAGGCATAGGTCCAGAAGAACGAACTGAGGATCAGCCCCTGCATGGCCGGGCTGATATTGAACTCCTTGGAGATGAGCGGCATGGCAACGGACAGCGAGGCCCGGTCCACATAGTTGATCGAGATCAACAGCAACATGATCAGGAAGATTTTCCAGCGTACGCCGGTCTTGCCTTGCACCGCCACGGTTGTGGTCGTTGATTCCATGTTTCCTCCGAAGAGTATCTGAAGCGGGTCAGCGGCCGGGAGCTCTCCAGCCTGGGCTGCACGTGCTGGACGAAGTATATGACACTTAATGAATAATTACAAATTACATAACTTATTGATTTTTAACGATTAACTATTTTTCTTTGCCTGGGGTTTATCCTAGTAAGACAATACGGTCTGCAATAGCCATCAGAAGGTATGAAGCATGGACATAAAGGCAAAACCGGGCAGCACGCGCCGGCGCGCCAGTTTGCGTGGCGCAGGCATGTACGCGACGATCGCGGCACGATTGCGTGAAATGATCTTGGAAGGGGAGCTGGCGCCCGGGGAGCACATCGACGAAAAGGAGTTGTGCGAACAATTCGACATCTCCAAGACCCCGCTGCGCGAGGCCCTGAAAACACTGGTCACCGAAGGGCACGTGACACACCGCCAACACATGGGCTTTCGGGTCGCGCCGATCGACGAAGAAGAAATTGCGTCAATCTTCGAAGTGCTTCACGGGCTGGAGGAAACGGCCGGTCGTTTCGCCGCACAACGTATCGATGCCAAGGAATTGGCCGCACTGGAAGACTGTCACCGCCAGATGGAGGAATATCACCGCGACGGTAAGCGCTCGGCCTATTACCGCACCAACCAGGAAGTTCACCAGCGTATCGTCGATGCAGCCGACAACCAGGTACTGTCCGGCCTGTATGCCTCGCTAATGAGCAAAATCCACCGCGCGCGTGGCAGTGCCAATGCCGACGTGTTGCGCTGGCGCGAATCGCTGCAGGAGCACGAAGCAATCATGAATGCACTGTCCACGCGTGATGGTGAACGTTTAGCACGACTGCTACGCGAGCATTCGGAACACACGGCCATAGAGGTAATGAAAGCCTTGAGCGCAGCCATGAACGGGGCCACCTCTTCCGCTCAAAGCCAGCAACAGGCGGGGTAGAAAGACCTGAACCAATCAGGACAGGCTGGGCCGAAGCAGCCGGATCTCACCTATTTCCGCCCCAGCCCGAATCAATCATTCGACATGCCTACCACGGTGTGGACGTGCCATCCAATAAGCGAACGGCTACACCCGGAACTGCGCCACCGCTCCATCCAGACGCGACGCCATCGCCGCCAGGCGCTCCGAAGCGGCGGCGATCTCGCCGATCGCGCGGCTGTTCTGATGGCTCATCTGCGAAATGGCTTCGACGTTGCGGGCGATGTCTTGGCTAGCCTTGGACTGCTCGCCGGAGGCGTCGGTGATGTCGCCGAGAATACTGGACACCTCGCGCGTGCGCTCGTCGATGCTCGACACCTTTACGGAGGCTTCGCCGGTCAGCGTTACGCCCTTCAAGGCCTGTTCGCTGACGCCCTGGATGCGTTGCACCGCATGGCCGGTATCGCGTTGGATGGAGTCGGTCATCGCGGTGATCTGCTGAGTGGCTTGGCTGGTGCGTTCGGCCAACTTGCGCACCTCGTCCGCCACCACCGCAAAACCGCGGCCGGATTCGCCGGCCCGTGCGGCTTCGATGGCGGCATTCAACGCCAGCAAATTGGTCTGGTCGGCAATCTCACGGATCGTGGAAACGATGGTGGAGATCTGCTGCGAGCGCTCACCCAGTGTTTGCACCACCAGGCTGGACTCGCTCACCGACGCGGCGATGCGCTCCATTTCGTCGGTGGCGCGCCCCACCGCCGCACGCCCTTCTTGAGTCAATTCGTGAGCTTGCTCCGATAAGCCGGCCACTTCGCCCAAGTGGGCGGTGATGTGGGCGATGCTGGTGCTGATTTGCTCCACCGTCGCGGCGGTGGCCATCGCCGATTGATTCTGTGTGGCCGAACTGTCCTCGATCACCTTCAGGTTGCGCGCCAGCTCGACAATTTCGTCGGACACCTCCCGTGTGCCCTGCGTTACTTCGTTCAGGATGTGACGAAAGCGATCGATCAAAGAGAAGAACGCCTCGCCGATCTGGCCAACCTCCCCGCCGCTCTTTGGCCGGTTGCCGGAGGTCAGATCTCCGGAGCTGGCGATCTCGGCCATATGATCGCGCAAAGCCTCCAAGGGATGACTGATGCTATGCGCGATACGCCACGACGCCAGCACGAGCAGCAGCAAACCCGCGCCGATCCAGCCAACTAGCAGCCACGCTTTGCGCTGGAACTCCGCCTCCACATCATCCACATAGATACCTGTCGCCAGCACCCAGCCCCAAGGCGCGTAGAGCCGACTGGTGCTCACTTTGGCCACCGGCACATCATGGCCGGGCTTGGACCACAGGTAGTCGACAAATTCACCCCCTCCGCGCTTGGCCGCGTCCACCAGTTCGACGACGGGACGAACCCCATTGGGATCCTTAAGCTGGCTTTGATCCTTGCCGTTCAGCGCCGGTTTGATCGGGTGCCGGAGCATGCGGTAACTCGTGTCGTACAGCGCGAAATAGTTGCCACCTTCGTAGCGCAGGCTGGCGATCGCGTCTGCCGCCGCCGCCTTGGCGGCTTCTAGCGGCATCTTGCCCTCTTTAGCCAGCTGGCCATAATGCGATAGCACCGAATAGCTGACGTCCACCAGATGACGGGTAGTGGCACGCCGAGAGTCCAGCAAGTCCTTGCGCTCATTGAACAACACCCAGCCTGCCACGGCTGAAATGAAAAGGAACACCAGCAACGTCAACAGCCCCAGCTTGTGGCGAATCGTTGTTTCCTGAACCATCCCAGCGTCTCCCAAAGGTTTAATCGCAAACAGGATGTACGGCGCCAAGGGTGACATCCCAATGCGGTGTAAATTTTTAACAGTTTAGCTCGATTAAATAATGATAAAAATTAATGAATTGCTGCATTTATATGTTTAATGGTTATTTTGGGAATAATAAACCAAGCCGCTCCGATGGCCAGTCGAGCTAGCTCAACGGTATCGCTCTGGTGGCCAAGCGGCATCCACCCAAACCGCCTACCTGTTTGATGCAAAGCGAGGCCGTGCCAATCACAGCCCGCGTGTGTCTAAGACCGAGGGGATCAAGGGTCGAATTTGAGAGCAAGCTTCGGAGTGCCACGGTGAGCGCCCACGGCTAAATTCACATTCATCCTGTGGACCGCTGAAAGGAAGGCACCATGAACGCCTCAACGAAAAATGCCCAACACGCCGCCACAACGCAGCACGACCCCCGTTGGGCCGCTGTCGTAGCTCGTGACCCCAACGCGGACGGCACGTTTTATTACTCGGTCAAGACCACGGGCGTGTACTGCCGCCCTTCGTGTGCGGCTCGACTGGCACGGCCCGAAAACGTCCGCTTCCATGCTACATGCGAGGAGGCCGAGCAAGCGGGCTTCCGGCCCTGCAAGCGTTGCAAGCCCGATCAGCCAACGCTGACCGAGCAACACGCGGCGAAGGTCACCGTGGCCTGCCGGATCATCGAGGCGTCGGAGAACGTACCGAGCCTCGACGAGTTGGCCAAGCGGGTCGGCGTGAGTACCTATCACTTTCACCGCGTGTTCAAACAGGTCACCGGCTTGACGCCGAGGGAATACGCGGCGGCGCAGCGCGAGCAACGCGTCCGTAACGAACTCGGCCGCAGCGGTACGGTGACGGAAGCCATTTTCGACGCGGGCTACAACGCCAACAGCCGCTTCTATGCAAGGTCAAACGAGGTCCTGGGCATGACGCCGACCAGCTACCGCACTGGCGGCGCGAATACCGAGATCCGCTTCGCCATTGGCGAGTGCTCGCTCGGGGCGATCCTCGTCGCGCAGAGCGAGCGTGGCGTTTGCGCCATTCTGATGGGCGACGATCCCGACGCACTGGCGCGCGATCTGCAAGACCGGTTCCCACGCGCCAAACTGATCGGCGGCGACGGCGAATTCGAACAGCTGGTCGCCCAAGTGGTGGGGTTCGTCGAAGCACCGGCGATCGGCCTGGACTTGCCGCTGGACGTGCGCGGCACGGCGTTTCAGCAGCGCGTCTGGCAGGCGCTGCGCGAGATTCCGGCCGGCGAAACGGCCAGTTACACCGACATCGCCAACCGTATCGGCGCGCCGAAGGCGGTGCGGGCCGTGGCGGGAGCGTGCGCGGCGAACGCGCTGGCCGTCGCCATCCCGTGCCATCGCGTGGTGCGCAACGACGGCGGGCTGTCGGGCTATCGCTGGGGGGTGGAGCGTAAGCGCGCGCTGCTCGAGAAGGAGTCGAAAGCATGAATGCACCGCTGAAGGAAGCGCTGATGACTACTTCGGCGCAGGACATCGCCGGTCGGGTGGCGGCGCTCGATTGGGAGCGGGTCTCGAACGATCTCGACGCACAAGGCTGCGCGCTGGTCGAAGGCCTGCTCACGCCGGAGGAGTGCGCCGCGCTGGCCGGTTTATACCCGATAGACGAGCTATTCCGCAGCCGGGTCGTGATGGGCCGTCACGGCTTCGGCCGTGGCGAATACAAGTACTTCGGCTATCCGCTGCCCGGCATGGTTGCCGGGTTGCGCACCTCGATCTATCCGCACCTGGTGCCGATCGCCAATCGCTGGAACGCCGCGATGGGCATCGCCGTTCGCTACCCGGAACGGCACGCCGACTTCATCGCCCGCTGCCACGCGGCGGGCCAGCTTCGGCCGACGCCGCTGCTGCTGCAATACGGAACGGACGACTACAACTGCCTGCATCAGGACTTGTACGGCGAGCATGTCTTCCCGATCCAGGTGGCCATCCTGCTGTCCGAGCCGGGCCGGGACTTCACCGGCGGCGAGTTCGTGCTGACCGAGCAACGCCCGCGCATGCAGTCGCGGCCGGAAGTCGTGCCGCTCAGGCAAGGCGACGCCGTGGTGTTCGCCGTTCACCACCGGCCGGTACAGGGCACGCGCGGGGTGTACCGCGTCAACCTGCGCCATGGCGTGAGCCGCCTGCACTCGGGCCACCGCCACACGATCGGCGTCATCTTCCACGACGCAACGTGAGACCGCCGGCAATGACGGAGGATCTATTCGGAGACCAGGGCCGGACATGGCGCGAGGAGCCGTGTCCGGGCGCGGTGGTGCTGCGCGGTTTCGCCGTGCCGAACGACACGGCCTTGCTCGCCGCGCTAGCTGTCATCACTGCCGAGGCGCCGTTCCGCCACATGGTCACGCCGGGCGGTTTTAGCATGTCGGTGGCGATGACGAACTGCGGCACCTTTGGCTGGGTAAGCGATCGCACCGGTTACCGCTACGATGTGCTAGACCCGGAAAGCGGCCGGACCTGGCCCCGCCTGCCAGTGGTCTTTCTGCAACTGGCACAAGACGCGGCGGCCAGCGCCGGCTTCGACGGTTTCGAGCCGGACGCCTGCCTCATCAACCGGTACGAGCCCGGCGCGCGGCTCTCGTTGCACCAGGACAAGAACGAGCGTGACTATGGCGCGCCGATCGTCTCGGTCTCGCTCGGCCTACCGGCGGTTTTCCTGTTCGGCGGATCGCGGAGAGACGACAAATCTATGCGCCTGCCGCTGACGCACGGTGATGTGGTGGTTTGGGGCGGGCCGGCGCGGCTGCGCTATCACGGCGTGATGCCGCTCAAGGAAGGATGCCATCCGCAGCTGGGCGGACATCGCATCAACCTGACGTTCCGCAAAGCGGCTTAGCGCCGCTAACAAAACGCAGCGAAGCGATCCTGCCCGTCGCCCTGACGCAGACAGCACAAGGTGGACGGCAAGAGACGCGACAACGCCGGGAGGGATTGATTGGCGGCTGGTAGAGAGTGGCGGTGCCCGAACGAATAGTGCGGGAGTCGGATAGGGAAACAGGCAAAGCCATTGTTATCGGCACGAACCAGGCACGGCTCAGGGCTCAAGCAACTATCCCCCCGATCTGGGACAGACCAGCCGCCTCAGATCAGGCACTGAACAGTGCCTACTCGAGCCAAGGCGACTCAGCCTTATGTCATAGATTCAAAATGGATAGACCTGCTCGTCCGCTTTGAACTTGCATGGCTCATCCGCCGATCCCGAGTCGTGCAGTTCGGCGGTAGTTTCGGATATCTTCGTCCAGGTACCCCCAATGCTGCAGGCAAATCGGCGTCCCAGTTCCAGACTACCGAATGACACGGGAAGCACGGGGTCCCCACAGTGCGGGCAAAGGTTGGCCGAAGGCCCAAGCAGCTCGGACCGGTTTGATACCTTATTGCACCAACAGCATTGAATTTGGTCGGCAGTCATTTTTTTCCATTCTGGCTATTAGCCATTGGTTGGCGAGCGTCTTGATCAGTCGCCATTATGCAGCAGGCGGTTTCTAGCAGCGAGTAACTGACTGCTCACATATAACATGCTAGCTACGGCGAGCCAACGCCAGCGGCCAATCTGTACTACTTCCGTTCTAGGTCAAGAACGGGCGCTCCCCTAGTACCTAAAGAGATAGACGCCTCGCGTCTGGCTAGTGCTCGGAGCCCAGGCCACTCTCGTTGGCGATGCTTTGACGACGCGCGTCCCGGTGAGCCAGCCCTTCGTTCAGCGCCGCGGGCAGCGAGTGCCCGCAATAGTGCCAGTCAGCCTCGGTGTACCGGCCGGTCGACATCGCGTATGGCGCGATGATTGCCGAGATCCGGGTGGCATCGTCTTCGTTACCCAGGCTGCGATGGTCGTAGCGTTCGTACCAAAGGCAAGAGTCCGCCTCGATGTTGTGGGCCGGCAGCAGCTCGTGATGCAGGAAGGTCAGTAAGTCTGGCGCACATTCCGTGACGTTCTGTCCTTCATTCTCGACCAACTCGGTGATGATGACATGGTCGACGCCTTTGTAATTGATGACCTCGATATTGGCTACGCTGGGAAGACGCAGAAACCTACGGTACCGCTCGCCGAAGATGTAGTTGATGTTGAGCATGATGAGCTACAGACTCTTTTGTTATTTACGGGGTCATGATTTTCTGATTTGAGCGGCAAGCCTCGTAATCAATCGACATTGCTCCTTCGAATCAGGTCTTTTTCAAAAAGCTTGGGTTCAGCACCCTATCTTTTTACTTTTCAGCTCGACACTCAATTTCTTATTCGTTAGAAGTGAGGTGAATGTTTTACCTTTCCTCTCCTTAACGTAATGGAAGTGCCTTTTACCTTTAAATCCCTAACAAAAAGCACTGATGCCCCTTCGTGCAAATGGTTCCGTTACTGTCTTTTACATCCACGACTTTGCTCATTATACAGACTGAATCAAGCCCCCGCGCGACGGTTAGCCTGCTGATCACATTCATTCCCAGTCAACCGGCGCAGCCATCTCATTGACATAATCGCTTTGCCGGGTCAAGAAGTTAACCGTTGCGCTGGCTTGCCTTGAACAGGCGTGCCAGATTCTGCAACGCAATCGGATGGCGTTGCTCGAGATGACGGGCCTGCGCTAACAGTTGCTTTTCCGAATACAGCAAGCCATCGCCTTTGATCGCGAAGACGATCTTGTTGGTGCCATTCTCGGATCGAACCACGACCACGGCTTTGTCAAAACTACGTCGAATACGGGAGACATAGACGCCAATCTGCTGGTCGAAGTCGCACATATTCACCACCAGAACGCCTTGCTTACTCAGGGCGTTGTAGCAGTCGTCATAGAGGCTTTGTGTGCATAGGGATGGAGCCTGCGTTACATCGTCTGTCGCGCACAAACGGACGAGGACTGCCTGTTTTTCTGCGGGCCGACCTGAACGGAGAGGCGCGAAGTTCGACTTTGCAGGCCGCGCCTCGGTTGTTATTAACATTACATGTTAATCACGTGTGTGTTGATAAATCATATCATACGCATAGAATGCAGGTTACCAGCCAACGTCAGGGGGAAGCGGTGATCACGATTCTGGAAGCAAAGCGCGCCGGCTTGTTTGGGAGGCACGCGCTGCTCCCCAACATCGTGGCGGGGATTGTCGTCGGGGTGGTCGCGCTGCCGCTATCGATGGCTTTTGCCATCGCCTCCGGGGCACGGCCGGAGCAAGGCCTTTACTCCGCCATCATCGGCGGCCTCATGGTGTCCACCCTGGGCGGAAGCCGGCTGCAGATTGCCGGCCCGACCGGAGCCTTCATCGCCATCCTGTCGGGAGTAACGGCGAAGTACGGCATTGGTGGCTTGCAGGTCGCCACGCTAATGGCCGGCTTCATGCTCGTCTTGATGGGGATGGCGAGGATGGGGGGCGTGATCAAGTTCATCCCCGCTCCGGTCATCGTCGGTTTCACCGCGGGCATCGGCGTCATCATCTTCGTCGGCCAATGGAAGGACTTCTTCGGCCTACCCCGCGTGGTCGGCACGCACTTCCACGAGAAGCTGTGGCATTTGATTCAGGCGCTGCCACAGCTGCATCCGGCCACCACCGGCCTCGCGGTGCTCAGCCTGCTGTTGGTGATATTTTCGCCCCGCCTCCGGGGCTTGCAGCGCGTGCCGGGCCCGCTGGTGGCCATGGTGGTCGCCACCATTTTGCAATCGATCTTCCAGTTTCGGGGCGTCGCCACGATAGGCAACGCCTTTGGCGGCATTCCGCAAGGCCTCCCCAGCGTAGGCCTACCATCGGTGACGGCGGCACAGGTGATCGAGCTGATCGGCCCGGCGTTTGCGATTGCGATGCTCGGCGCGATCGAGTCGCTGCTCTCGGCCGTGGTGGCGGATGGCATGGCCGGCACCAAGCATGACTCCAACCAGGAGCTGATAGGCCAGGGGCTGGCGAATATCGCGACACCGCTATTCGGCGGCTTCGCCGCGACGGGTGCGATCGCCCGCACCGCCACCAACATCCGCAACGGCGGCACCAGCCCACTGGCGGGAATCACCCACACCCTGACCCTGGTGGTCATCGTGCTGTTCCTCGCGCCGCTGGCGGCCAATATCCCACTGGCCGCGCTGTCGGCCATCCTGTTCGTGGTCGCCTACAACATGAGCGAGCTGAGGCACTTCGCCCACATGGTGCGCCGCGCGCCCCGTGCCGACGTGGCCATTCTGCTGATCACCTTTCTGCTGACCGTCTTCACCGACCTGGTGTTGGCCGTGAACATCGGTGTGACCCTGGCGATCTTGCAGTTCCTACGCCGCATGGCGACGGCCGTAGAAGTGCAGCAGCTCGGCGAGCAGGAACTGAAGATGGAGCTCTCCAGCCAGGGTTTGTTCGCTCTGCCCAAGGGGGTGTTGGTCTACGAAATCGACGGGCCGTTCTTTTTCGGCGCGGTCGAAAACTTTGAGCGCGCCTTGCTGCAAACTCATACCGATCCGCACATCCTGATCCTGCGGCTACGGCGGGTGCCGTTCATGGACATCACCGGGTTGCAAACCCTGGAGGAAGTGATCGGTAAGTTGGAGAAGCGCGGCGTGCGTGTAATGCTCTGCGAAGCCAACCACCGCGTTCACAGCAAGCTCGGGAGGGCCGGGATTCTGGCGTTGCTAGCGGAGGGGGACTATGCGGAGGAGTTTTCGACGGTGCTCGCCCATGCCGATCAGACCGTCCTCGCTCAGGAGGATGGCGGGCATCCACACCGGCTGAGCGACTATGCGCAGAACGTGCTCAAGACCAGCCAGCGGTTTTTCCACGGCCACCATGACAAATAGGCTGGCCGGCTACTTGGCGTGGCCCGTTTGCGGGGTACCGATCTTGCTCTTGGTGGCGTACTCCACCCCATGCTGCTCCAGGTACTCCCGGATCAATTGGCGAACGACCTGGGATGGCGTCAGATCCTGAGCCGCGCACAGCGTTTCGAAGGCTTTCTTCTTCTCCGGATCGATCAGCAGTGTGAGACGGGCAGTTTTGCTTTCCATAGCGAATCGGGCTGAATCTGTTAATCCAATGCACATTATATGTGCATCGAGAGGCGGGATCATCCACTTCCACACGGAAGAAGCCGTTGACGTACTAGCAATTCGGATGCCGGTGAAGCTGGCATCTGTGCCGATGACATCTGCTAGATTTGCCCTTCAGGTCCTGCTGTTGTCAGAATGGCGAAATTGCTTCTGACTTGCACACTACTTCGTCCCGCCCTACAACGCCCGAGCTAGCGTTCGATCCAATGTGACTGATAGGCCGCAATCAGCTAAAAGCGGCCGGTCAGAAGTGTCCGCCGAACTCGGGACAGACCAGGCGAACAGGCTTCATCCCCACATGTAAACAGCCCTAAGTGCCTCGGTGCCTAGGGCTATTTCTTGGGCATTGCCGGCGGCCTTCTCAGTATCCTAGCCGCTTACTTGCTGCCGTAAATGTCGAAATCAAAGTATTTGTAGTTGATGCGCTTGTAGGTGCCGTTGGCCCGGATGGTCGCGATGGCCTTGTTGAGGTCCTCGCGCAGGGCGACGTCTTCCTTGCGCAAGCCGATGCCGTCGCCGATGCCGAAGAACTTGGGATCGTCGAGCTGTCCGCCAGAGAAGGCGAAGCCCTTGCCGATCGGCTTCTTCAGGAAGCCGTCGTTGGCCTGGATGGTGGATTGCAGCGAGGCATCCAGCCGTCCCGTCACCAGGTCGTTGTAGACCAGGTCCTGGTTCTGGTAGGACACCACGTCGATACCGGCCGGCGCCCAGATCGCTTTCGCATAGGCCTCCTGGCTGGAGCCCTGTTCGACCCCGATGCGCTTGCCCTTCAGCGAGGCCACGGTGGGCTGCAGATTGGCTCCGTTCCTGGCCACCAGGCGGGATGGCGCATTGGAAATCTTGTTGCTGAACGCGATCTGCTCCTGGCGCTTGGGGGTGATGAGCATCGACGATGCGATCGCGTCGATCTTTTTGGCCTGCAGAGCTGGGATCATGCCGTCCCAGCTGTTTTCCACCCACACGCACTTGGCATGCAGCTGCTGACAGAGCGCTTCGGCAATGTCAACGCCGAAGCCGGCCAGTTTGCCGTCCGGCGTTTTGTATTCGAACGGCGGATAGGTAGGGTCGATGCCGAGGCGGATCGTCTTGCCCGACCAGTCTGCGGCGGACGCCAGGCCTGATGCCGCTAGCAATGCCAGGGCCAGGCTAATCGTTTTCTTGTTCATCTCGTTGTCTCCTCTGTAGTGGATGGTAGGCGATCCCGCCCCGGCCTCAACCGGGTCGCGGGGTCGCACTCAGTACGCGTTGGCGGGGCGACGCTCCGCGGCCAGGAAGCGTTCGGCCAACTTGACCCAGTAGCTCGCGCCGAGCGCGAGGCAGCGGTCGTTGAAGTCGTAGCCCGGGTTGTGCAGCAGGCAGCCGCCTTCGCCCGGCCCGTTGCCTATGGTCAGATAGCTGCCGGGACACTGTTCCAGCATGAAGGCGAAATCTTCACTGGCGGTGATCGGCCGCATGGCATGTAGGCCCGCTTCTCCCAGCCAGTCGAGCGCCACTTGGCGGGCCAGCTCGGTCTCGACGGGGTGGTTGATCAGGGCGGGGTACAGACGCTGGTAGTCGATCTCGACCCGGGCGCCGAAACTGGCGGCCTGGGCGTGTACCAGCTCGGTGATCCTGCGCTCGAGCAGGTCGCGCATCTCGGGTGTCATCGCGCGCACGCTCAGGCTCATTTCCGCGCTGGCGGGGATCACGTTGTCAACCGAACCGGCGTGCAGGGCGCCGACGGTGACGACCGCGACCTCCTGCGGATCGACATTGCGCGACACGATGCTTTGCAGCGCCATCACGATCGAGGCCGCGACCACTACCGGGTCGACCGCCTTGTGCGGCATCGCGCCGTGCCCGCCGTTACCCAGTACGCGGATGGTGACGGTGTCGGCCGACGCCATGCACGGGCCGCTGACGAAGCCGAAACTGCCGGCCGGATAGCCCGGCAGGTTGTGCATGGCGAAAATGGCATCGCAGGGGAAACGCGCCAGCAAGCCGTCTTCAAGCATCTTGCGGGCACCGCCCAGCCCCTCTTCGGCGGGCTGGAAGATCAAGTTCAGCGTGCCATGAAAGGCGCGGGTGTCGGCCAGGTGGCGCGCGGCGGCGAGCAGCATCGCGGTATGGCCGTCGTGGCCGCAGGCGTGCATCATCCCGTCGATCCGGCTGGCATGAGGGAGGCCGGTGGCTTCCTGAATCGGCAGCGCATCCATTTCCGCGCGAAGACCCAGCGCCGGGCCGGTACCGCTCTTTAACGTCCCGACCACGCCGGTGCCGCCCAGGCCGCGGGTGACCTGATAGCCCCAGGCTTCCAGGCATTCCGACACCAGGTCGCTGGTGGCGACTTCCTGGAAGCCCAGTTCCGGGTGGGCATGGATACGCCGGCGCAGTGCGATCATTTCTTCTTCGAAGATCGCGATGCCGGGCAGGACAAAGTCTGCGTGCATGGGGGAGCCTTACGAAAATCCGTCGATGAGTGCCGCTTCCGATGTGGATCGAGAGTGGCATTGGCATCGATCTTAGTAAGTGGAACCCGGGCCAGGAAGACGCCGTTTCGTTATGATGACAACAATTAGTTGTCGGGTGGGTTGGCGATGAAACTGCATCAATTGCAGGCGCTGGTGGCGAGCGCCGAGACAGGCAGCATACGGGGAGCGGCCCGCTTGCTCGGGATTTCGCAGGCGGCCGTGACCCGTGCGCTGCGCGAGCTGGAGGTCGGGCAGCAGGTTCCCCTGCTGATTCGTGCGCCCAGTGGGCTGAGCTTCACCGAGTATGGCAAGGCCTTGCTATTGCACGCCCGGTTGGTGCTCAAGCAGCTCGAACAGGCCCAGGGCGAGCTGGAGCGCTTGAAAGGGCAAAGCGCCGGCCGGCTCAGCGTCGGCGTGACGCCGTGGATCATGCTGACCTTCTTGCCCGAGGTAGTGCTGCTGTTTCGCGAGCAGATGCCGGAAGTGCAGCTGGAGCTGTTCGAAAGCCTGATGGCGGTGGCGCAGCCCTTGCTCCGCGACGGTAGTATGGACTTTGCCATTGGGCAGTTGCAGCCATCGCCGGCGTCGGCGGAGTTCACCAGCGAGACGCTGTTCGACTATCAGACCGCGGTGATGATGCGGCGCGGTCATGCGCGTCAGCATTGTCGCTCCATCCACGAGCTGCTCGATCAGAACTGGGCCCTGAACTATGCGCCCGACGGCCACGATGCCCTGATGCACGAGCTGTTCTGGCGACACGGCGCGCGCCTCGACGAGCAGCGCATCGTGCGGGCGCATTCGCTGGCGATGCTGGAACTGATGATCGAGCGGGCCGAGATGTGCACATGGGGGCCGGCCATCCTGAGCCTGGCCCCGCCGTTTCTCGGCCGATTGCAGGCCGTGTCCTTGGCGGAAACCTTCACGCCGCGTCAGCTGAGCATCGTCCGCCGGCGCAACAGCACGCTCAGTAGCGCGGCGCAGTGTTTCATCGATTGCCTGCTGCAGGTGATTCGCCGCCATGCCCGTTCGGCGAAGAAGGAGGATCGGCAGTTGTTCGATACCTTGACCTTGTTGGTATAGGGGCTGATGGCGCGCGGTCGCCAAGGCTTGCGCAGCTACCTGAACCGGTCTGTCCCGAGCTCGGTGGCCGGTTAGTTAAGCTCTGAGCAGCGCCTGGCGCGGCTCAAATTCTATTGGGCTCAGATAGCCCAAGGCCGAATGCCGGCGCTGGTGGTTGAATCGCCTCCGCTTTTCTGAACACTTCGTGAGCTTCACGAAGGTCTGCTTAGGATCGAAACTGGTCCTTGGGGAAAGGTCGCTTTCGACCGATTCTGTTGAAAAACCAGGTTTGCGGCAGGCATGTCAGCTGCCGCGATTACCACCGAAGAGCCGGCTCGCCACTTCCAGTGGCCTTTCGGCGTTCCGCTGAGTGTTCAGGCTCAGCTTTTTGGGTTAATCCAAAGATTT